>NZ_JASAUS010000198.1:0-10580 GCF_029953005.1 Bradyrhizobium sp. Mp27
CTCTGGTCGGGCTACGCCCTCCCGACGCAACGACAAAACCGTAAAGCCCCGCGTTCAGCATAACCCGGCAGGAATCCACTTAAATCCAGCGGGGCGCTGTCCAAACAACCGCGGCCAGCTCTCCGGATTGATCCATCATTCCGGTCGCGGCGTGCAGTATGCCTCACACGAATATCGCGCGGCCTTGCAGCCGCCAACCATACCGCATCGATGAGCCGCACGGCCGTCCGCTTCGACAATGCCCCGATGCAGAGCTTCTTCCACACCCTCAAGACCGAGCTCGTTCAGCCAGTACCAGACCCGTGCCGCGGCCCAGCGCGATATCTTCGCCTTCATGGAGGGCTTCAAAATCGAACCCGGCTCCATTCCGCCATCGGATATATCTCCCGAGCGAGATGGAGCTCAAAGCCGCCTAAACCCGTCCACTTTTTCGGGGGAAGATCAGCCGTTCCGGCTCGAACAACTGGAGTTCGTCCGTAGACTTGATCGACGGGGAGCCATTCATTCGAGCGCGAGACGCGTGCCGGGTTGTTGGGGATGACGGCGAGCGCGCCCTTGGCAGCGATGGCCTGGCGCAAGTGATCGGCGTCATAAGCCGTGTCGCGCATGACGACCTCGGCAGGCAATCCCTCGTTCAATGCGGCGGCTTGCGGTGCATCGCCCTTCTGACCTCCGGTCAACGTGAACCGCACGGGACCTCCCAACCTCCGAACGGCCATATGGATCTTGGTGCTCAGGCCGCCGCGCGAGCGGCCAATCGCCTGATCTTCAGACCCCCTTTTTTCGCCCCGGCAGCATGCTGGTGGGCTCGGACGATGGTGGAATCGACGATCAGGTATTCGAAGTCAGGATCATCGGACATCGCCTCAAAAATGCGGCACCAGACGCCTTTGGCGCTCCATCGACTGAAGCGCCGGAATACGCTGTTCCAATCCCCGAACACCTCCGAAAGATCACGCCAGGGAGAGCCCGTGCGCACGATCCAAAGCACGCCTTCCACGAACATCCGGTTGTCGCGGCACCCTGGCAACGCCGGCGCGAGCACCCTGAATGCAGATCCGCAATGGCCAAGACGAATTCCAGGCTCAATCGCGCACGCCTCTCTAGCTACTCTTCGGGGACCGAAGAGAGACTCTTCCATATCTACCTGAAATCCCTTCACAATACAACTGCAGAGTGATATCGTTTTTTATTATGTGCCCGGTCCCCTAATTTTGTGATCGGATGTATTTGATGATTGAAACAACCGAAGAGCGCGCCCCTCATCAAGCAGAGAAGCACCTTGTCATATTGGTTCATGGCATCAATACCAATGCCCAGTGGTTCCCAACGATAAAGACTTCCCTCGAGGCGGCTGGCTTCATAGCTGCTCCCGCTGGATACGGTATTTATGGCGTCTTGCGATTTCTAATCCCTAAAAACAGGCTAAGGCGAGCAGCGATTGATCGCGTTTACGGACATTTTCGCACCGCAAGGAAGCTTTACAAGCCCGATAAGATTTCAGTTATTGCGCACAGCTTCGGTACCTATGTCGTTTCCAAGATAATAGAGGAAAACTTTGACATAGACCTTCACCGCATAATCTTTTGCGGAAGTGTCGTCAAAAGCGATTTCCCTTTCCAGAACAATCTTCATCGATTTACCGCACCGCTCTACAATGAAATTGGCACGCGGGATTTTTGGCCTCTCGTAGCGTCCACCGTCACGTGGGGTTACGGTTCGGTTGGCTCGGACGGGTTCCAAAATCCCGTAGTTAGCGATCGCTGGCATAAGGACTTCCAGCACAGCGACTTTCTCACGAAAGAGTTTTGCGAAAAGTTTTATATTCCCTCTTTGCGAGGTGAGAAGGTAGCGGGCGACGCCCCCATCCCATTTCCCTTCTGGGCACAGCTAATCGGGCGACTGCCCGTCAGATGGTTGCTAGCTGTTGGCATCCTAACTGTAGCGCTTCTGGCGTGTAGCGTCGCTATCAAGAACGCTCCGTCAGCTTCTCAGATCAAGACATTCGCCGTCAGCTTTTTTATGAAGGCCCCTCCACCACCGCCACCACCCATCATCTGGCAGCAGCTCGCCGCCGGATCCCGCTTCACGCCGGCAAAGGGACCGGTAATGGCCTATGCCAACGTCGATGGACCGGAGCTGAATTGGAAAATTGATCCCGGCCAGATCGTGCCTCCGTCCAAAGCGGGCGACCGTTGGGAATTGGCAAGTGTCAGCGGAGTCGAGTGGCTTCGCCTACCCCTACCAAGCGGAGAATTTGCGTACGTACCCCGGTCTCAGATGAAGCCGGTCAAGGACTGAGGAAGGTTTGTTAGGTTGCGAGTCGAGTGGTTAAGTTGCGCTGACACGGGAGCGTCCCATGTTTCGGATAGTTGCTATTGTCGCTTGCCTCATCCTTACAACCTCCGCACATGCTGCGCCTGACATCCCTGAGATAATTCAGCGCGCAGACGCCTACCGACAATCTCTTCAAGCGCTCAGAGTCGCATCGTCTGCCACACAATTGCTACAAGCGATCAAGCGATCGAAGCTGAGCAACAACTCGCCCGAGCTTGTCCGTCTTGCCGAACAGCTTGTTGCTCTAAATCCAGAGAACTTCACCTCTTGGCTTCAGCTTGGCAATGCCCAGAGAGCGCTCGACCCCAAATCCGATAAAGCGCTTTCCGCGGCTTATGAAGCTTATTCGGTAACGCGCCTCATCCCGGAGCAGATAGAAGCGTTACTGCTGGCTTCTTCCGTACTCCGCAGTCAACTCAGTGAACAAACCGACCTCTATCGAACAATCCGCGACAACTTCGAGGCAATCGGTCGAAAGCTCCGAACACTGGATGAAGCTAAGCAGTCCGGCGAGGTTACAGGGCTTGATAAGACTTCTCCGACCAGTGATTGGAAGATTTTGGCTGAAGCAAAAGAGAGTGCTTCAAATGCCGGCGACCTAGCAGCAAGAAACATAGGAGAGCTCAGTAAAGCCCTCGATTCCATCTACACTGAAATTTCTACCAAATTGCCCGGCTCGAACGTCGCCAAAATGAAGTCTGAGGATGCGCGGTCTTCCGCATTTGATATCGTTCCGAATTCAGCAGGATCCCCAGAAGAGGTTTCATTTCGGACCCAGGAAGGCTTGGTTCAAGCTTGCCTCGATTTCACGCAAGAACTGAAGGCAAATGGGCTTTCCTATCGCAACACCGTATCACTCTGGAACAAACCACACAGGCAAGACGGTGACGACAAAATTGCGGTCACGGATTTTGGACTAGAAGCGAGAGGCCGCACGCTTTGTATTACAAGCTTGAAGCCAGGCGAAGACTATACGATTGAGCTCAGTTCGAAGCTGGAGTCGAAGAGCGGCGCGACGCTCGCAGCTGACGTTTCACTCGATGTAACCACTCCTGATCTGCCCAAGCAGGTCTCATTCGCCGGTCGGAACTTCTTGCTTCCGCAAAGCGGGGATGGAAACGTACCGCTACGCATTACGAACGTACCTCAGTTTCATCTGGAAGTTTATCGGGTAACAGACCGCGCTCTGAACCGACATGTGGCGCTCGGACACATTGGAGGTGTTCTCCCCAAGCGAGAATACGACGATTTGCGCGATCGATTCGGAGAACGACTATGGTCGGCAACCATCAGGGTTGCCGACGACGAAAAAAAGAGAAACAAATCCTTCAGAGCGTACTTGCCCGTTCGAGCCATTCTAAACGCGCGGCAGCTAGACATTGCAGAGAAGATCAAAGTCCGCGGCGTTCACCAAGGACCAATCGCCTCCTGGCCACAGCAGAATCAAGTTCTGGACACCGACGACAAACGGGACGTTTCGACCAACGATGCTAAGTTCGAAGCAGACGTCGCTTCGTTCGAAGCATCACCCGGTCGCACTTTGGGAGGTGTCTACGCTCTAATTGTGCGAGATCTAAATGAAACGTCTCAGATGGATAAAGAAGGCGATTGCGGTGCGAGGAACTGCACCAGCTACCTCGCACAATGGTTTGTTGATAGCGACATCGGTCTCGCTTTTTATGAGGGGGATAACGATTTCACAGTTGTCGCTCGCTCTCTTAAAACGGGCGAGGCCAAACGGGACTCGCGAATCGAGCTTGTAAGTGCAGGAAATCGTGTGCTGGCTCAGCAACCTACCAACTCCGACGGCGTCGCGAAGTTTTCCAAAAGCATAACACAGGGCACGCAAAGCAATAAGCTCATCGCCGTCCTCGCTGAAGCGGAAAATGACTTTAGCGTTCTTACCTATGGAAGCGACCGGCTCGACCTTTCCCGCTTAAATGTTGATGGTCGGGCGAAGCCAAGCGGCTTTAACGCATTCGTCACAACCGACCGCGGGATATACCAGGGAAACGAGGTCATTCATGTTCTCGCAATGATCCGCGACGCCGACGGCAAGATCCCGGAGGCATTACCAAGGATCACGCTTCGACTGGAATCCCGTGATCGCCCCCTTGATGTGCGGCGAGTCGAGCCAGAACAACTCACATTAGGCGGCGCAGACATTTCGCTAAACGTCCCCGCAGCTGCAAGAGCAGGCGTTGCACGCATCACCGCGTCGCTTGGAGATGCAGAAGATGCTGCAATCATCGGCGAAGCAAGGATACAGATCGGCCAAATACGTCCGGACCGAGCCAGCCTAGAGTTCGTGGATTCAAACTGGACGGTGCGCAAATCAGCCGTCGACATGGTCGATCTAAGCGGCACAGCGAAGGCTCGCTACCTCTTTGGAGATGAGAAGTTTAAGACGGGTATCGCTAGCAATTTGAAGGCTGAAGTACTTGTCAAGCTGGAAGCCACCGAGAGTCCGCAGCGGAATTGCTATGAAAGCTTTTCGTTCGGCCTGGTCGAAAGCAAATTAGCGACGGTCTCATCGCGGCAATTTTTTGCGACGACAGATGAAAATGGCGAGCTGAAGCTTGACCTTTTGAGAGTTCAAATTCCCTCCGATACAAAACCGGTTGCCGCTGTAGTTGAGGTAACATTGCTCGATGCTTCCGGACCTGTTGCGAGCCGAAGTACGACTGTATCCTTATTGGACGACAACGGCTGGATCGGGCTTTCCAAAATTCCGCAACTACGCTCTACGGAGGATGGCCGATGGAAGCTGAGTGCTGACTTAGTGCTCGCGACGAGCGCTTCAAAAGGAGTACAAAAACGCTCTCTAGGATTTAAGATGCAGCGCGAAAGTGAGGTCTACGTATGGGAGCAAAGGGACGGTACTTGGCAACACGTCAAAGCAGTTCAAAGAGACGACGTTCAGGCCTTTGATCTGTCCGTGGAAATGAGGATGGGAAACTCTCCATGCTCGACGCCCACAAGAGTGGCAGACTTAGGAAATGCTCTGATCTCTGGTCGCTACGTCCTGACAGTGACCGATCGACAGACAAACCGACAAACTTCGGTACGATTCCAGACTGGCTCGGCGCTGACTGATCCGGAACAGCTTGAACCTAATATCTTTTCATTGTCGGTGGACAAGCTGAGCTATCGCCCCGACGACACCATCGAGGTTACAGCAAGCGTTCCCTTCGATGGTCCCGTCCTGGCAGCCATCGCGGACAGCGACATCAGGCTGTGGGTCACGGGAAATGTTAAGAACGGAACTGCAACTATTAGGATGAGGGCTGACCGAAGCTGGGCCGGCAAGCAGTTTTACATTCTCGCGACCGCCTACCGTTCGACTCGAGAGAGCGACCGCGGCATTGGTCCTGCAAGAGCAATCGGAATTGCAAACTTTTCAGTGGAGGGAAGTCAAGCCAACTACGCAGTCTCCATTCATCCCCTTGCAAATGCCACCTTTGACACAATCCAACCTCGTGCTTCATTGTCCTTTGATGTCTGTATCTCTGACGAGTCGGGAGGTAAATGTTCTGAGAATCCGCCGGAAGAGGCGTTCGCAGTTGTCTATATCGTCGATGAGGGGCTGCTCGGTTTGACATCACACCATAACCCTTTACCGAGGCCGGAGACACACTTTTTTGGACGCAAGCGACTCGGCATTCGCCTTATGGACAACTATGATCGACTACTGCTCAAGGAAGGAGGAGATCGTCCCACGCGGCTTGCCCTGTCGAACTACACGTCCGCTAAGGTCTTTGCTGCCGATTGCGGCAAACCACGGGATACGGTTACCGAACCACTGACGTTGCATCGCGGAAAGGCTCGCTGCATCATTGAACAAGTCGATTTGGAAAGTGGGGCCGTGTCCATTTATGCAGCCGTATGGTCATACAACTATGCCGCCGCTGCGAAACGAAGGATAACAGTGAGAAGCCACGTTGTGGCTGATTTGGGAACTCCGCCTTTTATCGCTCGAGGTGATAGCGCATTGCTCCCCTTGCGCCTCGAAAACATAGATTTTGCGCACCAGGGTGATTATCTCGTCCGCGTAGATGCTAGTGGCGCTAAGCGTATTGCGTTCACTTCCGCGGCAGTTCAGACATCGCAAAATCCACTTCAATCACAAATTCTTCTGCAACTTTCGGAAGGAAAGCCAAAGACAGCTTACCTCCAAATGGATACTACTGCTGACGGGACAGATGATATCAAGCTGACGGTCTCCCTCGAGGCAGTTGGGTCCGCGGATCCGCTCGATCAGAAACCAAGAGAGTGGAACGTCAAGATCCGTGCACCCGCTCTTAGCTCCATTGAGACAGTCACGTTCCCACTCCAGCGGCAGCTCGCAAGTCTCGGTGAGAAGTTGAAGTCGGTAGTGGCGAAGTACGACCCAGCTACCGTAAAGGTATCAGCACGATTTTCTGACGACCCGCAGTTATTGCTGAGCTCCGCTTGGACCGCGGCCTTACAGGAGCCGGCGCTTCCAGTGCTTGATCAACTTGTCTCCCGCGCAATGCTCCTCTTGAGCAAACCTACCGCAAAGGAGTCAAAACGAGATCTGACGAAATTAGTGAACGAAATCCAAAGTCTGCAACTTCCGAATGGATCATTTGTGCCATACCGATCGGTTGGAAACCATTCGGAATCCGAGCTGAATGTAGCAGCTCCGGATCCGGACGATCCCGACGCCAAACGACAAGCAATGGTCTTCAGGACGGCCAGCGTACTTGATTTACTTTCGTTAGCCAGTACCGCTGGGATCGAAGTGTCTGGCCGGACAATGACTTCGGCAAGTAAGTTTCTTAAAGATGCGATGGATACGTGGGCCGGATCCCCGAAGGGGCAGACCTGTTCTTTCGATACCGCTTATGCGGCGCGTGTATTGGTGGCGGTCGGGATGGCGGAGCGAAATCACGTCGAGCCCTTGAGTAAATGTACAGAAGCAGAAGCGGAGTCGGACGCGCTTCCAGCCAAAGCGGCTTCGGCAGCTGCGTTTCAGAAATTTGGGCTTCCACAGGAGGCCAAAATTACGCTCGCTAGCTTCGCAACCGAACGCGATCCTCAACGATTTAAGAACCTAAGCGACTTCCGCCGTGCCATGATGTTGGTATTCCTCAGAGAGGCTAACGCTCCTTCCGATCTGATTCAGACAGTGGCGCAGAGCCTATTAGTCGCAAATGCACGGACGGATTTCTCCCCAGCGGCTGCAGCGTGGATAGTCCGCTCACGCTCATTGTCTGGATCAACTTCGAACGCGGGTCTGAGCAGCTCTGACTTCCTTCTAAACGGGCTAACGCAGAAGGCGCTCCGGCAACCCCAAACTGGATTGTTTGAAACGGACGTCATTTCATATCAGAGCCTTCAAAGCTCTCCTATCAGCGTCGGTCTCAAAGCAAATCGACCAGTGATTGCTTACGTTACCGTTGAAGGAATTCTCTCCAAGCCTGATGAGTCCAGACGAGCTCCAGACGGCTCTCTTAGACGTCGTTTCTTCGATCCAAGGAGCGGCGAAGAGCTCTCCATCACAACGGCTCCGCTGCAGGTTGGCTCGCGCTTAGTCGTAGTTGTGGAAGGAACGAAGGATGCGGTTCCGTCGGTTCTCAGCTCAGACGGCGAGGTCATAAGCGATGGAGATGGACCACTGCTAGTCGCCGACTTGTTGCCAGCCAATTTCGAAATCGTCTCCAGTAATTTCCCTCTAGCCGGCAAGACGACCGACGCCAATTCGCCTCTGGACGCCCTAACAGCTCGCGGAGATCTGCGGACTGTTTACACGGATGCGGGCAGATGGGTCGGGTTGGTGGTCCCCGAGTCGCAACGCGGGACCAGTGTCCCCGATCAATCCTCTGCATCCCCCGAAAGCACCGGCCAAACGCTAGCGGCTGCTGAGGACCCGGCTGAGTTCCGCCGCGCCTACGTCGTTCGAGTAAATTTGGCAGGCAGGTTCACCTTGCCTTCCATATCCGTCGAGCGATCAGTTCCGCCGATAAAGACCCTTATGTCGGAGAGATCTAGTTTCCAAGTAAAGCTCTCGGAAGGTACGCCTAAATGACGCAGCGAGCGATAAAGCTATGCGTCGTCGCTTCTTCTGGCTTGTGTCTCGCAGCTGTGATTCTGTGGATAGCTTACGAAGCGACCATAAGATCGACTACTCTGCCGGACTTGTCGCGCAGCAGCTCCTATTCGCAGACGGTGACATCGTCTGGTGAGCTACTATGGGCTTTCTTGACAACGGATGGCAAATGGCGACTGAGGAGCTCGTCGAACGAGATCGACCAGGAGTACCTGCGTCTTCTTTTGGCCTATGAAGATCGGAGGTTTTGGCAACATCGCGGAGTGGATTTTTTGGCGCTGTTGCGAGCATGTCTGCAAGCAATCACCTCCGGCAAGAGTGTCTCGGGTGCGTCGACGATCAGCATGCAAGTTGTTCGAATGCTCGAACCCAAACCCCGAACCCGCTCCGCGAAAATAGAGCAGATCTTCAAAGCTCTTAAGCTTGAGCGCTCCATATCGAAAGACGATATTCTTCGTATCTACCTGAATATTGCGCCGTTCGGAGGCAACATCGAGGGAGTTCGGGCCGCTTCCCAGATTTATTTCACCAAAGAGCCTAAGAGATTAACTCTAGCCGAATCAGCACTGCTGGTTGCGTTGCCGCAATCACCAGAGGCTCGTCGTCCTGATCGTCGGCCGGAAACAGCTGGAAGAGCGAGGGATCATGTCCTGTTAGCCCTGGCTGCGCGAGGTGAGTTGAGCATGGTAGCGGCCCGCAAAGCACTAGCAAATCCCGTAAGCGACGCTCTGCATCAGCTCACCCGGCTTGCTCCTCATCTGGCTGCCCGGCTACACTCCGATGCTCCGGAGACGCAATCCATTGCGACGCTGATCGATATTGATTTGCAAAATCGTGTCGAGGCCCTGCTTCGGCGCGAGAGGCAGCGTTGGAGTGACGGCGTGAGCGTCGCCGCTATCGTTCTTAAAAATAAAGATTCTTCCGTTTTGGCATATGCGGGAGGTACAGACCTTGCGGCTAATGGCAGGAGCGGATTTGTAGATCTTGTTCAGGCGATCCGATCCCCCGGTTCAGCGCTAAAGCCATTTGCCTATGCGATGGCCTTCGAAAGGCTTTTGGTCCATCCCGACACCATCGTTACCGACAAATCGGTTGAAATAGCAGGCTATAAGCCGGAAAACGCTGATGGAACCTTTGTGGGCGACATGTCCATCCGCCAGGCACTAGTGCGCTCGCGGAATACTGTCGCGGTAATGTTGCTAGACAAAATTGGCGTGGATGCGTTTCTTGCGCGCTTCCGAACCGCCGGTAGGCCGCTCGTTCTTCCCAGGGCGGACGACAAGGCTGGGCTAGCAATTGTTTTGGGCGGTGTCGGACTGAGTTTGGAGCAGCTTGTGTGGTACTATACAGCTTTCGCAAACGACGGAAGGCTAAGTCAGATCCGATTCAAGACTTCAGATCCGGTCGTGCCATTGGGGAACCTGTTATCGGCCAGCTCAGCGCGAGCGACGGCTGACATCCTTTGTGATGTTCCTCCTCCGCCAGGATATATGCGCCTAACGGCTGCAGACGGCGGACGCCGGATCGGATTCAAAACCGGGACTTCGTATGGTTTTCGCGACGCCTGGGCTGTTGGTTTCGATCAATTCCATACGATCGGAGTTTGGGTCGGTCGACCCGACGGGGCAGCTCACCTCGGTGCATATGGAGCGACAGTTGCTGCGCCGATACTGATGCAGCTTTTTGATAATCTTCCTGTTCCCCCGCACGAGCCCTTCAGCGCGTCCTTGGAGCTGGAATCACTAGCCGGTTTTCGGGAGCTCCCTGCACGGCTGGTGCGCTTTTCAAGCCTTAGTGGCGCGAGCAATCAGCAAAACCTAGAGATATCTTTCCCTCGAAACGGGACCATTATTCGGAGCGATCGTGTATCCGACGCAACGATTCAAATCCCGCTCCAGGTGACAGGCGGCAAGCCACCATTTCGGTGGATGTTCCAGGGGAATGCTCAGCCGGAAACGTCACTGCCAACTTCAACCTGGTCAGTTAATGTGCGCGGTCAATTGGAGGTGAGCGTCATCGACTCAGCCGGTAACCTAGCCAAATCATCTTTCTGGCTAAACTAGCCCGTCTTATTCGCGAGAGGGCGCCTGAGAGGCTGGCGAGCGTGGTGTAAAGCGCTGATGCGGCGTAGGATTCGGTTGTGAAGCCAACCCCATCACCTCAACCGCGA
>NZ_JASAUS010000199.1:0-10441 GCF_029953005.1 Bradyrhizobium sp. Mp27
TTCCATCGCCTTCAGTCTCCTCTCGGCTCTCTGACAAGCCAAGGATCGCAGAGCGAAAGCCGAAGCGAAACCAGTCAATCAAATGGGAGAAAAGCTCCGCTTACGATGAACTTGTCGATGGTGCCGCCATATTCGTGCGCGATCGCCGACATCTCGGTGAAATATTCGTTGAGGAGCTGGGTCAGTAGCTCCGGCTGCAGCCGCTCCGCGGTCGCCGTAAAATTCTGGATGTCGGAGAAGAAGATCGTCAGCTTCTTGCGCTCGGTGTGGATGGTGACGTCCTTCTGGCCGCTGAAAATGCTCTTGTAGACCTGCGGCGGGATGTAGCGCGAAATCTTCATCGACAACGAAGCCAGGAAGTCATTGGCGGATTCGAGCTCCTTGTTCATGCCCTTGATACGGCCGGCCTGGCGGCGCTGGAGCGAGAGGAACGACAGGCCGCAGCCCGCGGCGATCAGGAAATAGGCCAGCAGGAACTTGAACGAGAAGATGTTGGCGGCGATCGGCTGCGCGATGATCACCTCCTGGATGCCGCGGACGTCGCCCACCTTCCAGTCCTTCTTCGGGCTCTCGGGGTGGCTGTTGTGGCAGCTGACGCAGGCCGGGCCCATCGTGACGGGCGCGACCAGGCGGACCTTGTCGGAGAACAGCGAGGTCTCGGTCTCGACGATCTTCTGCTCGGGATCCTTCCGAAGCGCGTCGAGCGCGTCCTTCTCGAACTTGTCGAGCTGATGCGCGGCGCGGTTCTGGAACGGGAAATCCGAGACGAAGCGGTAGGCGATGTTCTCCTGCTGCGCGCCGATCACCCGTCCGAGCTCCAGCGACAGCGTCGCCGGGATCGGGATCGCACCGGGGACGGATTCGTAATTGTGCACGACCCTGGTAGTGCCATCAGGGTTGGCCAGGATGCGGCCGACCACGTTGGACGCATAGTAGCTGCGCACGCTCGTGATCACCGAGTTGAGGTCGGCGGCCTGCCGGCGCAGCGCGGTCTTGCTGAGGTCGGTCAGGTCCAGCCACACCGCGACCGGCAAAGCGAGCAGGAGCAAGGCGATCACGGCCCCCGTGAGGATGCCGCTCTTGCGCTGTTCTTCGGAAATCTCTTGTTTCACCCTGTGGCTCCGTCGTGTGCGATCTTGTCGCAAATCCCGGGAATTCGCGGCAAGAGCTTGCGGCGGCACAGAGCCCGCAAATACGAGGCCACACAACCCCATTTCATGGTGGGTCGCAGCAAATGACTTTTCGTTTCATGGCGAATGTTTAAGATCGGCATTAACCTGCATTCACTCCGCCGGGAGATCCTCCATATGACCGAGACCGTCCGCATCAGGCGCTTCAATGCGCGCCCCGTGATCGTGCCGATGAATTTGCCGCTCAAGACCTCGACCGGCGCGGTCGCAAAGGCGCCGCTGGTGCTGATCGACTGCGAGACCGACCAGGGCGCGGTGGGGCATGCCTATCTGTTCTCGATCACGCCGTCGGCCTTGAAGCCGCTGACAGCGATGGTCGCGGAAATGTCTGAGCTCGTCGCCGGCGACGAGCTGCTGCCGTTCGAGATCGAGCGCAAGCTGACCCAGCGCTTCACCCTGCTCGGCCTCGCCGGCCTGCAGCGGCTGGCGCAATCCGGCATCGACATGGCGGCATGGGACGCGCTGGCGCGCAGCAAAGGCCTGCCGCTCGCGCGCCTGCTTGGCGGCGCGCCGAAGCCGGTCAGGGCCTACAATTCGAAGGGGCTCGGCATCATGCCGGCGGGCGCCGCGGTGGACGAAGCCCACAAGCTGCTGGCCGAAGGTTTTCACGCGGCAAAGATCCGCGTCGGCCGGCCCGATGCGCGGGAGGATCTCGCCGTGGTGCGCGCGGTGCGCAAGGCCGTCGGCGATCAGGTCACGCTGATGTGCGACTACAACCAGGCCCTGACGGTGACCGAGGCCATCCGCCGCGGCGAGATGCTCGACGACGAGGGGCTGACCTGGATCGAGGAGCCGATCCGCCACGACGATTACGAGGGCAATGCCCGCATTGCGGATGCGCTCCGCACGCCGGTCCAGATCGGCGAGAATTTTGACAGTGCCTTCTCGATGCAGGCGGCGCTGTCCGCGGAGGCCTGCGACTACGTGATGCCCGACGTGCAGCGCATCGGCGGCGTCACCGGGTGGCTCCGCGCCGCCGCGCTCGCACATGCCGCCGGCATCGAGATGTCGACGCACCTGTTCTCGGAGGTCAGCGCGCACCTGCTCTGCGTGACGCCGACCGCGCATTGGCTGGAATATGTCGACTGGGCCGACGCGGTGCTGGCGACACGGCTCGCGATCAAGGATGGTTTTGCGTTGCCGAGCGAGGAACCGGGCAACGGGATCGCGTGGGACGAGGCGGCGGTGAAGAAGTATCTCGTCGGATAAGACCGCCTCTTACGACCGAACAGCGGCAATCATACTCAGCTCGACGGGAGCGCCCCGCGGCAACTCGGCGACGCCGACAGACGTGCGCGTGTGACGACCGCGATCGCCCAAGCGCTCGATCAACCGATCGGAGGCCCCATTCATGACTTGCGACTGCTGGGTAAATCCAGGCGCTGAAGCAATGTATCCAACGAGCTGCAGAACCTGGACGATCCTGTCCTCTCCGCCTGTTGCGTGGTTGATAGCCGAAATGCAGAGGTCGGCGCAGAGAGCGGCGGCCTCCTGCGCGGCCGCGATATCGACATTTGCGCCGACCTTGCCCGCATACAGCAGGTCCTCACCGCGACGCGGCAGCTGACCACTGACATACGCAATTCCACCATGGATGATCACCGGCAAATAGTTGCCGCCGGGCTTGTTCACGCTGCTCATCTCGAAAACCTGCCTTCTCGTCACGTCCGGCGAAGCGACACGTTTCGCCGAACGCCGCAAATTGTATCTCACCAGACTCGTCGCCGTCATGGATGACCGGACAATGGCAGGCGGCGAGTCACGGATCAAGGCTGCGAAGCATTTGCATGCCGAAGGCGGTGTGCATCCAGCCCGACAAGGCCTCGCCACCGCGCATTGCGCAGCGGCGGCGGGCACGATAACGATGCCCCCATGTCCACACGGCGGCCCCACCCTCACATCCGCGTCGTCGCGATCGGCCTGCACTGGCGGGACGGGCAGCTGCTCGCGGCCGAGGTGCGTGACGATGCGGGGCGGATCAAGGGCGTTCGCCCGCTCGGCGGTGAGATCGAGTTCGGCGAGAGCTGGCGAACTGCGCTGGTGCGGGAATTTTGCGAAGAGCTCGGCGTGGACATCACCATCACCGGCGAGCCGCTGATGATGGAGAACATTTTTGTGCACGAGGGATCGACCGGGCATGAGGTGATGTTCATCGCGGAGGTCGCGCTTCCAAACGGCGCGTTCAGCGGCCAGGACCGCATCGACTTCCGCGAGGATAACGGCGAAGAGATCGTCGCACGCTGGTTCGATCTTGCGGAGCTCGACGTCGAGGGCGGGCCGAGCCTTTATCCGAACGGGTTGAAGGATGTGCTGCTCCGACGGAAGCGCCAGTCTGCCTGACGGGCGCCTGGCTACCAAACCTCCGCGCCGGGGATCTTCTTGCGCATCGCCATGCGCTGGATCCAGATGCAGCGACGGACGGACCTGTTGGAGCGGCCGACGGCGGATATTCCCTCGCCGGCCTGAAGCAGTGGCGCCACGTTCTGCCGCAGCACGCGGCAGCGCTGGAGCTCGGCCTGCCAATCGATGATCGCCGCATCGGCGCATGACGCCATCAGCGCCAGCGCAGCCATGGCAAGGCAGCTTGCGCGCATCATTTGCATTCCCTTCACTGTGATCCCCCGGCGTCGCGCCGGTAGCGAAAATCGCAATGGCTAGCGCCTTGCATGATGGTCTGCGTGCGCGTGAGCCTGACGTCGGGACCAAACCCTTCCGCGGTCGCGAAATCGGCAGTGCAGACCAGGAGGAAGCCGAGCTCCGGTTCGCCCAGCGCCTTGTAGAACTCGGCATAGGCGCATCGCGTCACGTCGAACGCGAAGGTGTCTTCGGTCTGCGCGATCACGTCATAGGCGAGGGCATCGTCGCGGGCATAGGTCTTGAACGCCGACGACACGGCCTTGCCGAGATCGGTCTCGTTCTTCGTTTTCCAGAACTCCTCGCCGAAGCCGCGATAGAGATCGCCGAGCGCCTTGCGTACCAGCGCGTTGGCGCGCGTCTCGCCGAGCTCGACCTGCAATGCCTTGACCAGCGGCACCAGCACCTGCGCCTGGATTTTTTGCTTGCTCGATGACGGAAACACTCATGGGCAGCCTCGCTCGTCTCTCGTTGCTGCGACTCTTTAGCCCTGTGACCTGGCACACATTTGCGACCATCTTAAGGTTGTATGATAGTCCAGCATAACCGAAACCGGCCAGGCGCCCGACATCCTTTTTGATGATCTCATTTTCGAGCACGGAGAAGGAAGCAATGCTTCGCTCAGTTCGCAGGGCCCGGCTATTTCCCGACCGCACATTTGCCCGAACCGCAAGTTGAAGATCACGATCGATTCACGCAGATCCGCTCAGTATCCGGCCCGGCCGACAACGCAGGCCGATCGAAGTTCGTAGTCGGCACGCGCGCATGAGCGCGCGTGAACGATGTTGTCATGCCCGGCATCGGGCGGATCACGAGACGCGACCGGGATCACGAGGCGCAATAGCGCAGGACTCACCTGCCCGGACGGCCGGCCCGGGGAAATGCCGGCATCGACAGCTGCAGCATCGCGAGGAATCACCATGGACGAGCCCAAGCCACTCACCAGTGCATTCACCAAGACCGCGAATTTCTCCATCCACGAGGTCGACGAGGTGTTCAGGGACGCCGCGCAGCCCGCGGCGGGGGCCGCCGCCCGAGCTGCGCGTCCGCCGGTCACCTTGCCGCCCATCCTCGGTCCGCTGTCGGCCTTCACGGGCACCTTCACCGGACAGGGGTTCAATACGATCTTCCGGCCCAACAGCAAGATCACGCCGACGCCGATGCCCGGGCCGATCAACACCACCGACCCCGACGACAACGTGCTGGAGCTGAATCTCACCGACGAGACGATGTCGTTCTCGAACAATCTCGGCTCGATCCCCAATCGCGGCTCGCTGCAGCAGGCGGACGCATTCCTCAACGGCGTGCCGTATCTCCAGACCATCAACGACATCACCACGGGAACGCCCGTGGGCATTCACTTCGAACCCGGCATCTGGCTGGCGGTGCCGGCCACCACCATTCCGCACGAGCCGTTCACCGTTGCGCGCATGGCGTCGATCCCGCACGGCACGACGATCGTCGCGCAAGGCACCGCGCTGCCTCCGGTCGCCGGTAAACCGACCATCACGGCAATCGACATCACCCCGTTTATCGGCGGCAATCCGGGCAACAAGATCCCCTTCCAGAATCAGATCGCGGCCAACAAGACGACCCGCAGGCTACCTCAGGATCTGACCGCACTGATGGCCTCCGGCAAGCTCACCCAGGCGATGATCACCGACCCGAATACGGTGCTGCGCAATCAGATCGCGCATCAGACCATCACCCAGACCATCGTCATCGAGACATCCACGAAGCCCGGCACGCCGCTGTCCGGCGGCCCTTTGCCGGCCATCCCCTCGCCCGGCCCGCATCCGCAGGCGCCGAGCTTCGCCGGCGGCACCGCGAACATCGCGTTCCTTCAGGGCTTGCCGGTTCCGCCGCCGGGCGGCAATGGCGCCAACGCCAACGCCTTCCAGATGGACGCGGTGTTCTGGATCGAGACGGTGGTTTACGACATCGACGTGCCGGCCCTGCCGCCGGGAACGCCGCCGGTGATCCTGCAACCGCGCCAGAGGAGCAACGTGCCGCTGGTTCCGAGCTTCGTCGCCGCGATCCCGTTCGTGCCCAACAAGGGCTTCAAGGGCGGCCACGTCAGGGTGGCGACGACGCAGATCCAGTACTCACAAAAGGTCATGCTGGATTTCGCCGGGCTGACCTGGCCGCACGTCTCGGTCGCATCGCTGGTGCCGGCAGCACCCGTGCCGATCCCGGATCATCTGTTGCCGCTGACGTGAGGCGATTGGCGGTGTGACGACGATGCGCCACGTCCGCGGTATCGGACGTGGCCTGAACCAACGCATCCGTGATGCAACGGTGACCGCCGCTCGCGCGATCCTGAAAAGCCGGCGCGGCGATCAATGGTATGATCGTTGTCATCCAAAAGAGAGATGATCATGCCCCCTTCCAAGATGTCCCTCGGCTCCATCAGGCTACGACCGCTTGCGCGGCGCCGTCATGTTGCGGCGATTGCCGCAGCGCTGTTTCTCGCGGCGACCGCCTGGTCGGCCGGGCCGGCGCTGGCCGCGGCAGATGATGCACAGGCGCGAACCATCTTCGAAAAATTCATTGCCGCGCAGAATGCGCACAACGCGGACGACGTGAAGGCCATGCTGTGGAATTCGCCCGGCACGCTGTTGTTTGCGAGAGGCATCGAGACGAGAGGACGAGATGCGGTCGCGGACCGCTTCAAGGGCTACTACGAGGGCACCTGGCACCTCGAACCCGACATGTCGAAATTCCACGTCGCCGTGATCTCGAACGAGGTCATGCAGGTCCTCGTTCCCATCGTCTTCACGCGTGGCCTTCCCGGCAAGCCAGCTCAACAGAATACGTTTCTGATCAGCCAGACCTACGTGCGGGATGCGAACGGCTGGTCCGTCGCCTCGGTCCTGCCGGTCGCCAACACGGAACTGAAATAGCTGCGATCCAGAATCGTAACCCGGATGGAGCGCAGCGTAATCCGGGACAGCGTCGGAGAGGATACACCCCGGATTGCGCTTCGCTCCATCCGGGCTAAACGCTCGCTTCGCAATTTCGGATTGTTTGGGCTTGCCTGGCCGAAGCTCTCGGCTGCAGCCCGCCTGTGCCCTTTGGGCTTCGGCGTGGCATCCTTCTCTCGCTTTGCGAGCGAAGGATGGTGGTGCAGGCAGTCTGCTGCGAACCGGTCTCGGGCGCAATTTCCCTGAAATCAGGGAATTTACTGGGAAAAAAGCCGATTTGGAGCCCGCAAACGGCTGCCCATGCCGCGATTCCTGCGGTGATTCAGTCATTTATCCAGGAATCGGGATGCTGAGTTAGCAGGGAATTTTGGCAGGGCATGCAGGGAAAGCTTCGCGCCCGGTTGGGCACGATCATGGATGCAGCAGTTGAATTTCTCGGCCGATCACGCTAGATACCTATTGCCTGAGATGGGAGATGGAGCTGCGGCATGGGCCGTGATGTTCTTTCCCGTCGTGACAGAGAGCCGGCATGGGCCGGAGCTGATCTTAGGGTACCTCGACGCTGCATGGGCAGATTGCGTGGTTTCGGTAAACCGGACCCGTGCGTTTTCGTACGCTTCCCACATTCTTACATCCATCAGCTGTGCCCTGCTCAAGCGGGAAGGCAGCCTTGTGAGGCGTCATGGATCATAAACAGAAGGACTACTCGATCGGTTACAAGCGCCCGCCTAAGCAAAGCCAGTTCAAGAAAGGCCAATCCGGCAACCCTGGTGGTCGCCGGAAAAAGTCGGGGCCTGTTCACGTTGATCTAGAGAGTATTCTCAATGAGACGTTTCAGGTCAGTGTTGCCGGCCGTGTGCAGGCGATGTCGGCCAAGGAAGTTGAGATCCGGCAGATCTTGAAGCGTGCGCTGGAGAAAAAGGACTTCAGAGCGACCGCTCATCTGCTCGGCCTTTTCCAAAAGCATAATTGCTTTGCAACTGAACGCGTTTGCGGCGTGGTCAATCTTCCGACGAGCCGTATGCCATCGCGAATGGCGTGGCTGCTCTTGGAGAAGTACGGCGTTCCCGAGAACTGGACCAAGCGCCACATCGCCTGGGGCCGCAAACAGTACGAGGAGACCAGGACCGAGCTTGAGCGCCTCTGCGACGAAGCGGGAGTGATGCCGCCATGAGCGAGGATTCAAAAACGGGGCGCAGCCGCCCATCGGGGACGCAGTTCGGGCGCGGGCAAAAGCGCGCTGCCGGCCGCCCAAAGGGAGCTTTCGGCGAGAAGGCGATCACACGGAAAATTGCGAGCGAACGGCATCAGGTTCAGCACAGCGGCCGGCAAATTGAGCTCAACACGGTCGAGCTCTTGCTGCTTTCGATGCGTAATCTCGCCATGACCGGACATTTGCAGGCCGCGAAATGGCTCGGCGAATACCGAGAGCGGCAGCTGCCCCAGGAAAGCAACGTCGGGTTCTTGGTTGTGCCTGAAACTATGCCTGACGAACAATATATCGCGCAGCAGATGTTCTTGAGCCGCTTTCGGACCAACCCTGAGCTGAAGGAGGACCCGCTGATTGCCGCCATGAAAGAACATTGAATGATGGCAATGATCGCACCGATAAGATTGACGACGAACTGTCCGGCGTATATGGCATTGAGATCGATCCGGCCTACTGCGATGTCACGATTCGGAGGCTGCGCGCGGTATGCGGCTTGGATGCAGTTCTGGAGGCTACCGGGCAGCGCTTTGTCGAGGCCGAGCGGGCCGCGGAAGCCCTCCATGGGGTTGCGTCGGGCGCGGCGGGCGCCACCTGACCCGCGAGCCGCCGCGCCCTTTGCGCCCCCATCGCTGTAAATCGGCGCCGAAGCATGGCTCTCGTATTGCCGCATCTGCGAATGTTACCCTGATGGCGCCGTTGCAGCGGTCGATGCGATGTCGACTGATTGGCCGCGCCAGGTTGCTTTCCAAGCTTGCTCGGTGGGAGGGGCTGTGGGCGGGTCGGGCCCTACATAGCCCGAGCCGTCCACAACCCCGGACAATGGGGCAGCGGTGGTGGCGTCGCCGAGCGACTCCTCCGCGACCAACTGCTCGGCAGCCCTCCGTCTAAGCGCCCTCAGCAGACGCTGCACGATCGAATGCTGTCTCGTCCCGAACTCCTCGGGGTGTTTCTCGCTCAGCCGGCCGACGATGGCGAGTGCAGTCAGCTGCGGCTGCTCTGCGAGCCAGACTTCGATCGCAGCAAGATGCGGGTCGAGCTTGGACGGCATGCGAACCCTGGTCTTATAGGGCCGACGGCTTCGCCGGTGCGTGGCACGCGGCTCGCCGGCCGTCACCGTCTTGCCGAGCGTCTTCGCAAACGTCGCCGCGGTCGCCGGCGCGGTGCTCGTGCAAGCGCGTTGCAGGCAGCGCGCCTGTCCGGCACGACGATCGACGCGATTGCCGAGTTCGTCCTGGGTTGCGCGAATCTCGGCCAACAGCGCGACCGGATCGAGCGAGCGATACTGATCGCGTAGCCGCCGCTTTACAGCCGCGGTCACCTTGGGATGGGCCAGCGCGCGCTGATAGGGCGGATAACGCTTGATCACTTTAGCCCCTTCGCGACGCTTCTCCTTCAGCTTGAACGACGGCTGGAAGAAGTTGACGTAGAGCCGTGCCGCAGCATAAAGGCGGCCCATCATACGCGCCGTCTCGACGCCATCGAAGCGGCCATAGCCCATGAGGCGGCGGACGACGGCACCATTCTTCTGCTCGACGAACGCCTGATCGTTCTTCTTATAGGCACGCGAGCGCGTCACCTCGAGCTTCTGTTGGCGACACCATGGCACGACGACATCGTTCATGAAGGCGCTGTCGTTGTCGAAGTCCACGCCGCGCAAGAGCCAGGGGAACAGGCTCTGTGCGCGGTTGATCGCCTCGGCAACCAGCGAGCCATCCCGCGTCAGCAACGGCAGGCACTCCGTCCAGCCCGTGGCGATATCGACCATCGTCAGGGTCTGGATGAACGAGCCAGCCACCGACGTGCCGCCATGGGCTACCATGTCGACCTCGCAGAAGCCCGGCGGCGGGCTGTTCCAGTCATTGAAGGTGCGGATCGGGACCTCGCGCCGGATTGCCGAATGGAACCCGGCACGGCGCCGCCTGCCGCCGCTCGCCGCGATCTTCACATCGACGAGCAGGCGATCGATGGTGGCGGCGCTGATAGCCAGAACACGGTCACGGTCCGACTGGCCAAGCTGCAATCGGCCATGTCGCTCAAGGGCAGGCAGCAAGGTCGGGATCATCACCTTGAGCCGCTTGCCGCACACCCGATCCGACGCCTCCCACAGCGCAGTCAGCGCGTCCTTGATCGTCGCGCCATATCTGCGTCTTCGCTTTCTTGTTGCCTCGACCTCGCCCGGTCCAACCGCCTCGCGTCGCCTGAGCGCGCGCACCGCATGCTTGCGATGCCAGCCAGTCGTCGCGCACAGCTCGTCGAGGATCCGTCCCTTCTCCGCTCGTTTGGCCGATCGGTAACGCTCCGTTACCACCGACACCACCTCGCGCCGCGCGCCCATGCTGATCTTTCCCGCCATAGACGCCACCGAACCAATTCGGAGCTATGGCGGAATCTGGGTGATGACGGTGTGAGGAAGGCGGCGTATCGAGGCGGGTGACGAGCCTGCCAGAACCTCTCGAGGAGAGCGATACGCCATGACCGAGACT
>NZ_JASAUS010000200.1:0-10352 GCF_029953005.1 Bradyrhizobium sp. Mp27
GGACTTGTCGCCGTCCTTGCCGATCTTCTTCGACAGCTCGGAATAATAGGTCTGGTTGACCAGCACGCGCGGCAAGGTGTCGCTGTTGAGCTCGACATGCCAGCCGCCATCAGGAGCCGGACGGACATAGACGTCGGGTACCATCGTCTGCAGCCGCGCCGACCCGAACTTCATGCCCGGCTTGGGACTGAGCCGGCGGAGCTCGTCGATCATGTCGGCGATGTCCTCGTCGTCGACGCCGCAGAGCTTGCGCAAGCTCGCGATGTCGCGCTTGGCGAGGAGATCGAGATGCTCGACGAGGGCCTGCATCGCCGGATCGTATCTATCGAGCTCGCGGAGCTGGATCGCCAGGCACTCGCGCAAGTTACGCGCACAGACGCCGGGCGGATCGAACTCCTGCAGGACGGCAAGAACGTGCTCGACATCCTCCTGCGTTGCGCCGAGCCGCTCGGCGGCCTGGCCGAGATCCGGCGGCAGATAGCCGGCTTCGTCGACGAGATCGATCAGATACTGCCCGATCATGCGCTGCGCCGGCGCGGTGAATGCGACCGACAGTTGTTCGGCCAGGTGGTCGGACAATGTTGTCTCGGACGCGACAAACGCTTCGAGATTGTAGTCTTCGTCACCCGAGCCGCCGCCACCCCATTCGGTATAGGTGGTCATGGCGCCATCCCGGGCGTCGCGCACTTGGGCCTCGGCCAGCTGATCGCCGCTGACCTGATCGACCTCAGTCGGGGCTTCGGCCCCAGCTGCATCGTCACTGGCACGCTCGAGCAGCGGATTACACTCCAGCTCTTCCTCCACGAAGGTCATGAGGTCGAGATTAGATAATTGCAGCAGCTTTATCGCCTGCATCAGCTGCGGCGACATGACCAGCGACTGGGATTGCCGGAACTCTAATCTTTGCGTGAGCGCCATGAAGCAAGAACCGTTACTGAAGTTGGTCTGCGTTTTGCTCATCTAGTCAGGAGCTGATCTAAGCGCTTTGATGTCGCGCAAAAGCGGATGCGAGGTGAGATGAAGGCAGCGAACAACGGAATCCGACACTCAGTCGGAGCTCCCTCGTCAATCCCCATTGTGCGCGAGATGAGAGGACTAGGAATTCGGATGCGGCACTGTGACGCGAGGGCATCAACAAACAGGACAGCTTCCCGTGGCGATACTCCTATCAAGGACTTGCAGTCCCCGGCAGTTTCGGTGAGTTCTGCGCGTAGCCGCGATCCTCCACCCTCCCGCAGGAGCGCCGGCAACAGCTGCGCGGGGCTCAGGATCAGTGCCTGCCGCCACTCAGACAGTCCCTCGCTGTCGAGCCTTGCTGCACGCTCGAATTAGCGCGAACTTCGAAGCCGATCGTGGAAGGAAGTTGCCCAAACGAATTGGCACTAGGGCTGGCAGTCGAAAATAGTTGAGGTAGCGGGTTGAACCGGCCGCAAGATCGCTATTGCGTCAAACGCGATTGCGAGGCGATCACCATTCAGCTGCCCAACGCCTGCCGCTTGTTGGCCGCTAGCGTCTGCCCCATGTGCGTCGAGAAGAGTCTCTTGTCCGGGTTGCTGACGCAAATCGGCAGAAGTTCGAATAGCGGGCATATATTGGCCTGCTCTTCGGCTTATCCTGCCGAAAGTTCCAACGTATTCGGGATGACGAATCTGGGGCCTCTGACGCATCAAATCTGGGACAGTTAGTTTCCTCCGCTTGGCCGCTGAGCGGGACGATCTTGTCGGTTTGGTCGAGAGCCCTGCGCCAGTCGCCTTGCTTGCAGCGGCCGGCCGACATACTCGCTCCGCGAGAGGCGTCCGCACGCGCGAGACCGCCATGATGTTCCTACGACCTCGAGCAACATTTCATCGCTGGCCAGCGGGGTCTTGCCAGCGCGTTGGCCCACTCCTCGCCATATCGGTGCTGCCGGTGAAGCCTGCCGCCTCCCCAAACAACACCTCTCCGAAGCTTCGGTGGGATGCCGACCCCAATCACTCGCCTCAGTGGCATCTGAGCTGCGGCGAAACGACAAGAAGAATTCGCGCTCTTGGTACAACTCACCGGGTCGCAGAGGCAAGCTCCCGAGCCGAACCCCGGCTCATCGCCCGCGTCGTCGTACCTGCCATTCGCGCTCCCGCTGCCTCTGCGCCGATGGTAGCACCATACACCGCGCTGTAGAACACCGCAGCGGAAGTTGGCGCCGCGACATCTTATTCCGGCTACCGACGCAATTGAGCGGCCGCGTGAGGAGTTCGAGCGACGGATCAAGATCAAGACCGTTTGCCATCAGCGGCCGCCGCGGCAATGCCGTCCTGGCCTGCTCACCCCCGGCCAGATCAACATGCGCAAGGTCGACGGCTGGAGACCCCTCACCACAAATCCTTCGATAGGTAACTTGGGACGCGCCTAGTTGTGGGGCGCGCACCATAGCCACAATGCAATGCGCATCGCGATTGAACTCGCTGCGCACGGGCAGGTAGCTTCATGTTAGTGGAAATCGCGCCGACATTGCCGCAGCTGGCAAGCCTCGATTGCACAACGCGAAGCATCAACTTCTCGATAAGGGCCGCGCTGCCGCTCAGGTGAAGGGCCTGGCTTCAGCGATCACGGCTTCGTCCAGCGGCAAGCCCCTGCCATAGGGACGAACCAGCTTTCGCGGGCGGTCGCATCGAGCAGCGGCACCTCAGTTGCCTGATTGATATGGCCGGGACGGCCGGCTGGCGCAGCCTCGAGAGCCTCGAGACGGTTGGTGGCGAGAATGAAGATGTTGTCATTGTTGCTTCAACCCGTTCATTGCGTTGAGCAGCCTGTTTAGCAACACTTACTTGCAAAAACCTATAACAGCGCGATTCCTGGCAAACAGATCGACATCCTCGATCTGAAACGGATGGAACTTCATATCAATAGCGCCGGGATCGCGTGGTCGGTATGACAAAGCATGCGATTTACCGCCTAGGACCTGCATTGTCCGAACTAGGAAATCCAGCCTCAGGCGAGTCTGACGCAGCGAGACTTGCATGAAGCGCCGACGCCCCTAGGTCCACGCCAGCCACTGATAAACACCGGACACGCGCGCCGGATGCGCTTGCCCCGTCATCTGGTTTGAGCCAATTCCGTTGAAGTACATCGTTGAATCCACTAGAGATCGGCTATCCCGACCTCAGCAGATGAATCGCAAAGGAAGAGCCCGCCGACGCAGGGTCCTTGATCGTTCCTTTGAAGGCGTACGGAGCTAAATGATGCCGCGCCGGGTTGCTTTGGCTACAGCATTTGTCCGGTTTGCCGCCCCTAGCTTTCTGATGACGTTCTTCATGTGGAAATTGACGGTATTATCAGTGACGTTAACAAGTTGCCCGATTACCCAGGCTGACTTCCCCTCTGCGACCCAGTATAGGCACTCTGTTTCTCGCGGTGTTAGCGGAATGTCTGTCTCGCAACTCTCATCAAGCGGCGGTGTAATCTGCGCGACAGCGTTGTGAAACGCCGACGCCAATGTCGTGAGATGAGCCATGCGATCCTGTGGATCGGCATCATCGAAAGGAGATGCAAACGATACGAAAGCCGATCGGCCTTGCGATCCAAACAATGGCACGCTCATGCCATGCTTAAGGCCTGCTTCTTTGGCCTCGCGTAAGACGCGCAGCTCACGGGGCTGCAGTTCATATCGACTGGTTAGTTCATCCCAAAGAAAGGGCCTTGGCAGCATTGCTGTCCGCCGGACCACCGGGTCGATCGCTTGATATTCTTGTTCAGCATAGCGTTGGCACCAATCAGACGGGAAGTTTATAGTTGGCGGGGGCGGTAGATACTCTGGCAAACGACGCTCATTGGAGCAGGAGAGTGCTCCGTAGGCGACTTTATCAAAGCCTTCATTGCTCGCGAAATTCACAAGAAGATCGAACAGCGCTGCGATTGATCTTGTCTGTATAGCGCACTCGATGAAGCTGAATAGGTCGGGCCCGCGGCTTTCCCGTCTGCTTGAAGCGAGTGGCATTTTGCCGTGCGACTGGTCATCCATTTTCTATTTCCGTTTGCTTACACAGATGTTGGCTTTGCTTCTTGCAGCTGAAAGCTCGCGCGCGAAAGGAAAGCGCCGGCCCAGAACTGTTTCACACGGTCCCAGCACGCTCCGAGAAGATAATCGGAGCGACTTGACGCACGCTGGCAGGTCGAGCCAAAGCGAAGCTGACTTTGTTCGCTGCTGACCGGTCGGGCTGCTCTCCGAGGTGCCAGTGCCCCAGTCTCTCGAAAGAACGGCTGGCAAATCATGCAACGATTGCGGCGGACACGGTCAGCACTTCTCGTAAGAACATGCCGGCGTCTCGAGCGCCACCGCAAAGGAGCGAGGTCGGCATGGAACTGTTCGCAGCTCGGCACACCACACCCGGACGGGTCCAGCGCCCTCAGGTGCTTGCGCATTTTGGGCCACCACCCGCGGACATCAACAAATGGCTGCTTGACGAGGACGACAGCGTGCATGCGATCCTCAGGACTTTCCAAGAACCACCGATGCGCACAGCAATTCTCGCACCACTCGCCGATCGGAGAACTTGCCCCCATAATAGGGGCACTCGCAGAAAGATGGTCTCCTCTGGTTGAGCGGATGTGACATACGTCGAACATGCGACAACGTCCCATGCGCGACACAGAATTTTATATAGATCAAGAGCGTGATTAAAGGCCTGCCGTCTCACCTGCATTGACGGGGCGCGAATGGCACTCCCTGAGTGCCATCTTAACGCGCGAGGCAAGTCCAGTACCAACCTTCCTGCGGGCAGCGGAGCAGCAGTTTAGTGTGGCTCTGCTTTTCGAGCAGTCGAGGACGGCACTTTCGAACTTTCGCTGTGGCTCGCCTTTGCGAACTGCCCATCGGCGTCGTGAAGACTTGCCCCTCCTTGCAAACCCGAGGAGAGAGCGAATGAACGAGGAAAGAAACAAAGGCTCGTTGTTGATCGGTCCGGGAGCAGGTTGATAGAACTCCTTGTGGCGTGGCGGAAATGTTGCGCCTCTCGGGCCTAGGGTCTGAAGCGGGTTACACGCCAGCTCGGGTGCAGCCTTCACACGATGAAGGGCTATGGAATGGCGGGTGAGGTGAAGCCGTTCAAGTCGTGTCCGGGTTAGCTCTCCCGCACCACGGTCTTCAGGTAATGGTAGGCCTTGATGATCTCGACCAGGCGCTGCTCCGTAGAGCGGTCGCCGCCATTGGCATCGGGGTGGTGCCTCTTGACCATCGCCCTGTACCTCGCCTTGATATCTCCGAGCGTCGCATCGACATTCAGGCCCATCACCTGCAACGCTTTCCGCTTGGCATTGAAAAGCTTGCGCGTCTCAGGCCTGGCCTCCGCGCGGGCGCGTCCCTTCAGCTCAGCGAGCATGCAAAAAGCATCGCAGTCGTCCTCGGAATGGGCCGGGCTGCCGGTCATCTTGCGGGCGCTGATGGGCTCGCCGATTTTCCAAGTTGGACGATGGCCCGTCAGCGCGTCATTCTGGTAGCGCGCGATCGCTTCGGCGTCCATCCCGGAGAAGAAATTGTAGGACTGATTGTATTCGCGAGCATGCTCGATGCAGAAGTGCCAATATTCGCGCGCATTGTGGCGGCCCTTTGGCGCGGGATGGGTTGCCTTGTTCTGGCAATCAGGCCATTCGCATCGCACCGCGGTCCGGCGCTCCTCCTGCGCTTCCTGCTTGTTGATGCGAATGGAGGCGAAGAATTTGGATGTGTCGCTCAGCATGACTTGGCTCCGTTGGGCGGAGCGGCAGTTAGCAGCGCCGCTTCTAAGCTAGAGAATTGGTTTCGACGGCAAGTTGGATCTGACTCGGCCTTTGCGTCTAGTTCAGTGCATGGTGTAGCAAGCACTTCCCAGCAATCGACATGCCAGGACTCGCGCGCTTGGTTCAGACAATCATCTCTTTGCGATCTCAGATCGATTCAATTGCAATGTGCTGTCGGGCTCTGCACATCGAGGTCTTGAACGGGACCGGGTGAATACGAACAAAGCGGGAGCTATGCAGGAATCTGGCTGATGACGCGCTTAGGGAAGCAGCGGAGCAACGCGGATGGTGAATTTGCGAGAACTTCTCGACGAGGCGATATGGCCAGAATGAGACTATCAACATCCTGCCCTTCGCTCAGCCGCCTGCGGTTGATCATGCGTGCTACAAATTCTGCGCAACAGAGCGCGTGTTCTGCTCGCCCGGTGCCGCGACGGAATCGTTCCAGAGACGCCGGCGAGATGAAGCGGCCAAGGATGGCCGCGCAACACCGCAAAAGCTATCGGCGCAATCGAGGCGGCCGGGCCCAAGGTGAGGACCGGGCGCGCGACTCTCGCCGGTTGGATCCGCTTCACGTACTTGATTTTGCCAGCCGAGCGCGGCGACCAGGAGCTTTGATCCCCTGCTTAGCCGGGCCGTATGTTGACTCGCGATTTCAGGAGGCACGATCGGCCCTGCTGGAAAGGATGCGGCGAATCTTTTGCTATTGGCGATTTTTGGGGCCTGAACAATCGATCGCGGGGCAAATACGTGCGCCGCAGCACAAGTCCGCCGGCGATCAAAGAGAGCCCGAGCTGGTTCTGAGCGGCAAGAAGAAGGCCATGGAGGGTCTCAACGGCGCCCAGCCGGCGCGGTCGCGGAGCATGCACTCGACATCTTTACTGCGAGCGCACCAAATATGTGCGTGGCCGCGATTACCGGACAAGGATCGCCGATATAAAGCCTATTGGCTTTCTGTGTCTTGCCGGCCGAGCACCAGCAGAGAACCACAATCCGAGCGAGAGCATCCGCCGCGGTACGGCACACGAACATGCGAGCCAGGAACCGTTGTCGGCCACCAACCGTATTAGATTGTGCAAGCTGAGCAAGGCGTGAGACGTTGGGATGACCGAAGAGCCACAATCAGTTGCCGAGATCATCGCGGCGTCAGAGTGCCGACAGTATTTGAGCCCGTCCCAAACAGGCAAAAACGATGCCGCCTGCTCGGCTTCGTCACCAGTCGCGGTTGCGGCGAAATGACTGAGCTGAGATCGCACTCCGGTTAGTCTCTAAGCACGTCAGCTTGTCGACAGCTGATCCTAATAGAGTGAGACAGTGACACGATTGGATCGGCATTGCGAGCCGACTCAAACCACCGGAGAGTCGACATGGACCCTTTTAACCGCATCAACCCACTCGACCGTGACCACGCCGCGGCACCGCAACAGCAGCAAGCGGAGTTTGAGCCTTACTTGGATGAAGTGCCCCAGCTTGATACCTCGACAATCGCAGAGAATCCCGTTTTTCATGATCCCTACTACCCTCATCTGTCTGAAGAAGGCCTTAGACTGGCCCAGGCATTGGGACTTGAGCACCAGAGCACGGACCGTCCTCATCCCGAACACGCAGTCACCAGACGCGAGGACGCCGCTGCGCAGCATCGCGCGCCGCAGGGTGGGCCGGAGGAACTGACTGCGCAAGGTCACGATCAGGATCCGTGGCAAGAGCCGATACGCGAAGCGATCCTAGCATCGTCTCTCAACCGGCCAGCCCCGGGTGGTCTGGCACCGGATCCCGAAGAAGCCGTTCGTTACTTCAGCTGGAGCGGCGCCTACCGGCCGGCTGCAAACGAGCTAGCCTCGGTCGCTTCCAGCTCAGGTCACGAAGTCGTTGTGGATGAGGATTACACCGGCCAACCTACGAAGAGGCAGAGGACACTAAGCCTGGCGGAAGAAAATGCCACTGCGCGCCAGCGCACCGAGCCCGGCAATTCAACCGGTCGCGAGTTAATTGAAGACGCCGGCGCACCGCTTCTGGCCAGCAGCCGGTTCGTCCTTCCTGAGGAAGTCTACGATCAGGATCTGCTGTGGGCCATGGTGGATAACGCTCGCCCATCGTCATCTCTCGAACCAAACGAGGGTCATCACCAAGCCCTGGACTCAGAAGCGGCCGTTGGTCCGTTCAACGCGCAGCACGGCGACCAGCACGCGTCCGCTGCGCACGAGCGCAGCAACGTCCCGCCGAGCCAGGACAGCCGACCTACCAGTTTTATCGTTCACAATGACCGTTACACGGCGCTGTTCGTGCCTGCGGGGGCGATGAGGCGAAGCACCCCACTCAATCCGCCAGGCTCAACCATTCAATTCGGATCTCGACCGGAAAACGTTCTGCCGCCCAGCCTGCAGCCAACGGATCGAACCGCCCGATCGCTTTTTGGACGGTCGATTGAGCAAGCCGCTCCGGCGTCCTCCAGGGCTCAGAGGACGTACCCCGCGGCCCGCGAGATTTACGCTGCATCATTCTCCGTTCCCGAGACTTTTTTGCACGGCACCCAACCCGCGCCGGACACGATGCGGGCGAAACTCGGCCAGTGGGGCCTTCTGCCGGACGAAGCGCATCCGACAAAACAATACGACATTCATGGTGAGCGCTACACCGCCCTTTTCGGACCCGGAGGCTCCGATGACCTTCGGCTCATCCATCACCCACGAATGTAGACGCCGAGGGACATCTCAAACGCATGGAGCCCGTCCAGATAGTTCCGGAATTGGACTTGTTATTGGACCATAGCTTGCTCCGGCTGCTCCTGCGAGGTTGGCGCGGTTCTGGGCAGCACAGATGTCCGCTGCTCGCGTCGATGACTTGCCAGCATCATCGCTTAGCAACTCCTCGTTGGGCCGAACTTCTACCTCCGTTTTCTTGCTAACTACGGCGTGATCACGTTGATTGCCTCGAGGCGGTTGTGCAGCGAAATCGGCAGTCGAGTGCCGGCCTCCCGCGCACTTTGCCTGCAATATCTGCTCCACATCCACAGTTGCCTGGGCACGCACTGACGCATTCACCCGCGGGCGGCTCTTGAAGCTGCGATGAAGGGCTTGTCGGCGGCTTGCCGGGCCGCGAGAGCATCGAGCGCGCCGTCGCGCTGGTAACAGGTCATGATCGTGCGACACGAGCTCGCCGCTATAATCGACACGGATCTTTGCTCGGAATGCGACTGACTTGCAGCCCTCCCAGCTCACGGCCTTGTCGCTGGAGGCGATCCGCAGCAGGCGGCCCAATACGCCTGGAGAAGACATAAATTGTGATGGAGGCGCGGATAAACGAGCCTACCAATTCGTGCAGCAGATTTCGCAGCTCACGTCAGTTAGTTTGCTGGGTAGTGACTCCGGGAGACTTCTTCAATGCTGATCGTCGACACAATTTTGAAGCCAGACAGGTTTGGCGGTATTGGACTTTTCTCCGCGACTCGTTTGCCCAAAGGTTCGTTGATCTGGATTCACAACCCAATCGTTGACATCACGGTGACGCCTGAACAATACGAAGCCCTAGCTCCAACATTCCAAGCGCTACTTGATAAGCATGCCTATCCAAGAGACTACAAGGCTTACGATGGTGTTATCGAGTACAATGCTGACAATGCCCGCTTCATGAACCACAGCAGCCGCCCAAACACATACCAAGACGACCGCCGAGTTTTCACAGCCCGTGACGTACAACCCGGTGAAGAACTGACCTGCAATTACTTATTTTTCGATCCACGGTGTGACGTATCGTGGAATGAAGAACCATCCATGAATCTTGATGCCCCAACGGGCTAGGCGACGGTGGATTCAAGTTCGCGGTCTGACGACTTGATCCGTTGGCGAATTACGCCGGCAAGACTTTCGGCAACTCGTTGTGGCCATCGACCGACTCGGCCAATTTTCTAGCTGCCTTACCGAGCAAGAAGATTTTGCGAGCGGAGCCTTGTTCGACAGACATCCCTTGGCGCGCAGAGCTCCTTGGCGCACCGTCGCGGGAGCGCTTTCGATGAGGTATCTCCTCGAGGCGGACTTCATTGCATCTCTAGAGCTTACCCAACGCCGGATCTCCGCGGATGTGCCCGTTCTCGCACTGACTTTTGAGTCTTGATCCTCGATATTTCCTGAGATGGCCCGGGCACCGATCCTGATATTACCTTTAGGATAGGCCGATTGTGCCGCTTGATGTCAGAGTAGCAGATGTGCTGTTACAAACGCACTTGATGAGGGCTTATCGCGGCTCGATCTTTGCGCCTCCGATTTAGCTTCGCGCAATGCAGAGAGCATCCGTCCCATCTGGTCACGATCCTACATACTGCCATATCAGGACCTGTTTAGATAAGAGATCAGCGACTATCGTGTGATCGATTTCGTCGGCCGAGGTCCATCCGATCTTGCCGATCAACTATCATTACGCGCTCAAGGATGCCGCGAGGGACGAAAGCCGCAAGACAATGGGCGCGTCGATCCTACAGCGGTCCGAGCACGACTCCTAGCCCGTCCTATTCGTGAGAGTGCGGCTTTTGGGCCCGATTGATGCGGCCGCACATCTTGTCTGACGAGGCGCACAGGATTGCCTTCGGCTTTTCGCCGCCTGACGAC
>NZ_JASAUS010000201.1:0-10331 GCF_029953005.1 Bradyrhizobium sp. Mp27
TAGTCTCGGTCATGGCGTATCGCTCTCCTCGAGAGGTTCTGGCAGGCTCGTCACCCGCCTCGATACGCCGCCTTCCTCACACCGTCATCACCCAGATTCCGCCATAGCTCGCTCTGTGCTCTTCGTTACCAGATGAACTTTGCGCCATCCGGCACTTCGCAGATGAATTCGCCTTGATTCGCGAGTTCGGTGGTCCCGACGACAAGTTTGGAGGCTCGCACCGTCAGCTTGCCTTCGCGGCTAAGGCTATGGCGGATGTACTCGGTCACGGCATGTCCGGAGCTGTCGACCGTTTGATGAGCATTGGCGAAGCTGATGCCGCTCTGGCTGGTCACCCTGAAGGCATTGATGACCAGACCGGCCTGCGTCGCCGACGCAGGTTTGCCACCATCCGCGTTGGTACAGTGGGTCATATCGAGGATGAGCTTCACATTCTTCCCCGCTTGGAGGGCTCTGAGTACTTCAGTGTATTTCGGCGAGGGGTCGTCGGCTCTTGCCGGCGCGCTCGCGGCCGAAAGCAAGGACAACAGGATCGTTAGTCCTCGGCCAGTAACCTTCATATGCTCTTCTCCCTCGATAAGTACCGCCGATTGCGGCCTCCAAGTCGTGATGCTCGCGATGCGTTTGGCTGATTCCAGACAACAAGCGCGCTCGTACAAAGCAGCCTGTCGCAACGACGCGCAAGACGTTGTAATGGCTATTCCGACATCACAACCTCGTATGTTAGGTTTGCGGAAGTGGCTTAGCTTCCCGCGCGTCGACTAGACCGGCTTGATCCAGCGTCGTCCGCTTGGAAACAGCAAACCAAACCGGTTGCGCTGGTCCGCCACAGGCCTCTCGAGCGAGAGAATGTAGTTCTCGCCTCTGCATAAGTAGACGATCTACGAACGCGCCTTTCGCCACCTCAAGCACCGGCTCGTCCATCTTGCTGTGCACGGGCTGTCTGCCTTAGATCACGCGTCCACAATGAAGTGGTGGGCGCGTCCTGGCGTGCCGATCCGAACAATCTCAGGCATCCAATAGCAGCCCAATCGAACACCAATGCCAGGAGGCAAACGGCAGCACCGATTTTGATCCGACGCTTCGCGCGACTTCCTTCCGGCTGGCTGTTCGCCATGCTGACTGACTCAATTCGACTCCGTCAAGAGCTGAAACTAAATGGCGCCCTCTCTGGTCTGTCAGCTTCTCGAAAGCTGCGCCTGCAACAATCTAGGCTGGCATCCGGCACTTCGAAGGGAGAGAGATATGAACGTTGATCCACGAAATGCTGTGGACACTCCCTTTGAGGTTCACAACGTGGTACAGCAGGCGCGCCGCGTCCATGGACAACAGGATGAGCTTGGCGCCGAGAGCAGCGCAACGGCACACAATTCCGAAGATCAAGCAAGCTTCGAGCAGCAGCTGAATGACTTGGATCTAGACGACCTCGATTCGGCCTACCCGACGCCGCCTTCACTCTGCTTAGCGGCAAATTCCGCGACTGCCACGTCCTCGTCTGCGCCAGGCGAGGCCGCCTCGGAACCCGGTAGCTGCCCAGCCCCATCATTTGTCAGTGCCCGCGCTCAGCTTGCAGCAACACTGACAGGTGCCAATCTTGAAGTGCTTCGCAATGAGATCGACCTTGCCGTGCAGCAGGCGGCGCGCTGGTCACCGGCGAGCGCACCTAGCATTGACCGAGACGGCGTATTTGACGACGTCGTGAGGTCGTCTTATGTCACACTGCGGCGTTTTCAGAATCAGAATAGTGACTGCAAGCCGCATACGGACGAAAACACAAGCGCCATATTGCATGTTCGCAACACGGCTCGGGATCATTCTTCCATTGGAGATCATCCAGAGCGGTATCCTATTGACCGGGCGCGCCAAGCTGGCTGGCATATGCGCGGCAAGACAACAACATCACCCTTCGTATCGTTGGTCGAAGATCCGGCGAAACTCGCCGTTTCTCGCGATCATTGGGCGAGGGCGATCGCCAACAATGCGAACGCACTGCACACCTACACTGTTCCGAAGCACAGTGTCTGGACGCCAGACGACGTGATGAGCAGCATTGCGCTCAGAATGAATGCTGAAGACTACGACAACATCGATGCGGACGTCGATTTGATGTGCTCACTTGGCAGAACGCCAACGAAAGAGACCGAGCGCCTGTTCTTGGGCGGAAACTTGGAAAGCTACCGCACCGGCAGAGAAGAAAATCCCTATAAGCGCGAGAGCAATGAGTAGATGGTCTCTCGGCCAAACCGTTGGGCTGGTTCGTTGGTTTTCAAGCACCCAAACTCCCAAAAGAAAGACCTTGAAGCGGCGTACCAACTCCGCACACGCAGAACAGCTTAAGCTTATGCGGCGACCGGCGGCCCGATCAACTCGCCGGTCGAGCGGCAGAGCGGTTCGGTCTCCGACAAGATGCACTTCCGGCGACGCGAGGATGTCGGACAATCCTCCTCCTGTGCGCGCTCGTTGGAGCATCCCGGCGCCTTGGACATTGTGAGTTCGAACGACATACGAGCTCACGGCTGGCTGGCGGCTTTGGTGGAGTTACGCCGCTGAACGCGCTGCGTCCCTCTCTGTACTCGGTCTGAAATTGGCCGCGCGGTCAAGCAACAGGTGTTTCGGCCGCGATCGCATCGGGCATTCGCTCCCCGCGATAAGCCGCGCTGTTACAAGACAGCCGATCCGTCACCTGGATGCGTTCCATCAAAACAATCGATTTTGCGGAGCGCGCCTAAGAGGCTCATAGTCGATCGCAATATAAGGAGGCCGCATTCAAGATGACGTCTGGCAATCGATTCTCTCCTCAATCCCTTGCCGAACAACTTGGCTCGAGCGATCGACAGTCTTCACCTCGAACGTTGCTTCCTGTTCATCAAGTGGACGTCCACCTCTCGCCACGGTCTCCCCGCTAAATTGACACGCATGAGGCGGATCGGATCGCCCCGCTCCTGGTGTCATGGCTTACCCGCTTGCCAAGAGCGCCTGCCTCTTCTGCACTCAATAGCGCTTCTGCGAGACGTTTAATTGGACGGACGAATGCTCACGGCTTTGTACACAGCGAGACGGACCGCCGCGCGCAGTTCGACGGCATGGTCGAACTGTGTCGCCGTTGCCTCACAACGATTCCAAACTGAAGGCACCCCGACAAAGAGCATTCAATTGCACTTGAATCTCACCTCGCGTCAGATTGTAGGATTTCCGACAGTCTCGCGACACAGTCCGCTCGTGTGAACTCTTCCTGACGGGTACCAACAATTGCGAACGTCTCAAAAACTCAATGCTCGGCCGATTCGGTTGATCACACTACCCAACTCCTCCTTTTTAGAGCTTGCATCGTTCATCTGCTCTGTGAGGGCTGGGCGAAGCGCCGTCTTCGCAGGCAGACCTGGATCCAGCGCGCGAGAACAACGCGGGCAGTCGTTGTTTCGCCTATGCCGACGAAAGGCAGAGTTCCTGAGCCGTGCACCCGATCCGACGACATGGAGCCGGCGTCGCCGCCTCAGACAAGGCACGACAGCAATGCCGCACGTAATTTGTCCTTCATTGGCAGCACTAGCTCAGTTGGGACGGAGAACGCCTCGGAAGCGACCGAGCATTGGAACGGTTGACATCTTACTTGGATAACGCCGGCAAACGAGAGGACGTCTGTCCCGAAGGACGCGTTGATCGTTTCGTCGCATCTCGGCCTTTTACGCCCCATTGGCCGGCACATAGCGCGCGAAGTGTCTTTAGCGCGGAACACTTGCAATGCCGCGACTTGACGGCACTACGGCCAACAGCCTCGCAAGACTGACCGCGGATCAAGACGAACTGGGAAGTATTCAATGTCGGTTTCGCAAGCCTGTTCGACGACAAATACAGCTGATCTCGCTCGTGCCTTGCTTTCGCTGGGGCAGTCTCGCGCGATCACTACCGCTAGCATTCGCGCAGCGCATGCAGGCATTGCTATGTGCCGCCCACAGATGCATCAGTGCGCCGCCAGGGCTCTCAACCCCGTAAGTCATCGCAGAGCTCTTGCCAACATAACGGATATGTTGAGCTGCGCCGCCCGCCCAGGCGACCCGCCGCGAGCCGTCACATATCCGATGTCAATGGATGCGCATGCATCGGTCGCCTGCCAACAAGCTCTTGCGGGTCGTCTACGGCTTTTCGAATTCATGCCAGACCGGCAGCATCCAGTCGCCGGATCTCTTGGTCAACCCTAACACGCTCAAGTCTTGCCGAGGACGGACGAGAGGCGATGGATGCGAATTCTCCTGGTTGATCATCATGCGGACTTTGGCCGCGCTGTGAAGGCAACGCTCGTGAATTGCGGGTTCGCGGTGGACGTGACGCCCACGCTGGATGAGGCGTCAGCCGCGCTGGATTGCGCAAACTACCACCTCGTACTGCTGGAGTCCGTCTTGCCGGATGGGGATAGTTTGGACTGGTTGAAGCAGTTGCGGCGCGAAGGACGATCAATGCCGGCAATGATGATGAGCAGTCTCAATGATCTCAGCCGCCGGATCGCGACCTTCAATGCGGGAGCGGATGATTTCCTGCCCAAGCCTGTGTCGATCGACGAACTCATCGCTCGCATGCGGGCCATTTTGCGAAGGTCAACGCAAATGACGGCGCCGGTCGTGACATTCGGGAATCTGCATTTCGATCCGATCGCCAGACAAGTCTCGGTGGGTGGCCGGATCCTGAGGATTGCTCGGCGTGAGGTGTGCATTCTCGAGCATCTGCTCAATCGCGCCGGCCGCACTGTGCCGCGCGCTTCGCTGGAAGATAGCTTGTACGCGTTCGATGACGAGGTTTCGACCAATGCGCTGGAAGTCGGGATTTATCGCTTACGCGCGCATTTGAACCAGGCGGGTGCGACGCTCAGAATCAAGACCGCGCGCGGCGTCGGTTACACTCTTGAACTCGTTGGCACAGCATCGGCTGCCTAGCAGCGTCACTTAAAGGCAACAATCGCTTGAAGGTCCTTAATAATGCCGCCGGCGCTACCCAGCCGCCTGCGATCACCAACCCACAACGCTCTGCCGCTCTCAATCGTCTCTGCTACCTCCTATGCGGATTTGCTTTGCTGTTTCCGCTTGCGGCCTCAGCCGAGACCAAGCGGGACGGCAAAGGAGAGATGCCACGTGCGGCACCCGGCAGCACCACGGGCACGCTCAATATTACCTCGTCACAGGGAAAGACGGTGCATTTGAGCGCACCGGCGGCGACCATTTTTGTCGCCGACCCTGCAATTGCCGATTATCAAGCTCCGTCGAGCAGTACAATTTTCGTGTTCGGCAAAAAGTCCGGGCGGACGAGCCTGTTCGCCCTCAACGAAAACGGCGAGGCTCTTGCCGAGCTGCGTATTGTCGTAACCCAACCACTCGAGGATCTACGGGCCGCGCTCAAGGCCGAGGTCGGCGACTATCCAATTCAGGTCAGCTATACCCCGCGCGGGGCGATCCTTAGCGGTATAGCGCCCAATGCCGATGTCGTTGAGGCTGCGAGGAAGGTCACTGAGCAATTTGTTGGCGCGGGCGCCCCGGTCGTCAACAAGATCCAGGTCGCCGGCTCACTGCAGGTAAATCTCAGCGTGCGCGTAGCAGAAGTCTCCCGCACCGCCGTCAAGGATCTCAACATCAACTTCACCGCCTCGGGCCCAAACGGCGCTTTCCTTGCCACCGGCAAACCGGGAGGGTCCGGCAGGGCTGGCGGCGGCGGCACGATTGGGATCGGGTTTAGCACCGGCAATATCAACCTCAGCGCTGTTCTCGACGCTCTCGCCAGTGAGCACCTCGCCTCAATCCTGGCTGAGCCGAACCTGACGGCAATGTCCGGCGAAGCCGCAAGCTTCCTCGCCGGCGGCGAGTTTCCGATCCCAGTCATGCAGGACAACAGGCAGGTTTCGGTCCAATTCCGGCAGTTCGGCGTGAGCTTGGAATTCGTCCCGACAGTGCTCAGCAACAACCAGATCATTGTCCGTGTGAAGCCCGAAGTCAGCGAACTATCGACCGAAGGCGAAGTCAAGATCAATGGTATGGCGGTTCCTGCCCTCTCGACGCGGCGGGCGAGCACCGTGGTCGAGCTCGCCAGCGGCCAGAGCTTTGCAATCGGCGGCCTCATCAGGCGCAACTTCAACACTGATATCGGCGAGTTTCCCTGGCTCGGCGACGTACCGATCCTTGGTGCGCTTTTTCGCTCTTCATCGTTTCAAAAACGCGAAACCGAGCTAGTTATCGTTGTTACACCTTACATCGTACGGCCGGGATCAAATCCAAGCCAGATAAGTATTCCGACCAACCGCATCGCACCGCCATCAGATGCAGGCCGCATCTTGACGAACACGGTGGCACGGCCGCCTCAAGGCCGCGATGCGCCGCGCGCGAGCGCACCGGGACTGACGGGCAACGCCGGCTTTATCATCGAATGAGGATCGACATATGAACATGCGATATTTGTCCCATTCGATTGTCCTTGCCGCAATATTGGGGGGCTGCGCAAATACTGCGTCGATCCATCCCAATCCTGCCGAACAAGGAGTTCAGGTCGAACAGAAAAAGCGTGTCTTGCTTCTGCAGAGCCTCCATGCCCTCGAAAAGCTTCAGCTGCGTAATTTTATCGCCGACGCAAGTGGTGGCCGGCGGGATGCGCTCCATGTGGATGTCAGCGGCTCCCATAAGCTCATTGCGCAGGTGGCGCACGAAGCACGCGCCATGGGGGTTGTTCCCTCTAACATCCGGCTGTCCGCTTCTCCCCTCAATTTATCGGGCCGTTCCGCCGTCAGGATCGAGGCGATTACGTTTGAAGCGCATCTTCCGAACTGTCCGTCGCTTTTGATCGCAGGACCAGCAGTGGACGACAATTCGTTCGAACCGACTCTTGGTTGCTCGACCAAAAACAACCTGGGAGTGATGGTGAACGATCCGCTCGACCTGGTTGATAATCGGTCTGTCAGCACGGTAAATGGCGATCGCGCCGCCGCTCCTCTTGCTAGTCGCTCTACTCTCGCAGCGCGCAACAAGGGCAACGGAGAAGATGGAGCAAGCACGACAGCGCCGGACGCAGCGGGACCAACAACACAGAATGTGCAGCCGCTCCGATAGGCGCTTTAAGCGCTTGTCGGAACCTACTGTGCAGCACCTGGCGCTCAGGCGCACGAGCGATGCTGCAAGGCGCAGAGAAGGCAATTGCGAGCCATCATTTATCCTTTCATTCTACCTTTCCGCTTGGCGATGTCAGGTTTTGGAAAGCAAACGTGAGTAGCGAAATAGCGAGAGAGCGAGCCCTGCGGACTGAACATGGACCGATTCAACACGATCAACCCAGCCGATAAGGCGTCCGCTGCGTCGGATGCCGCCGTGGAACAGCCGGATCAAAAGCATGTGGCGTTTGAGCAGCACCTGGCAGGCGTGCGAGAGGCGGGCCCTGTATATCCGCACGCGGCGCTTCATGATGTCACTGAGGAAGACGATCACCTCATCCAGGCGGCATCGGCCGCTGCTCTCAATGGAGGGCCGCCGCCGAGTGAGACCACCGTCAAAATTTATGATCGTCGGCTTCGCAAATTCGCCGAGGGGCTGAAGAAGTCCGGCAAATCAATTGCTGGGCTCGATGACGATGCCTTACTCGCTAACGCTAGGAAGCTGCTGCCAAACGACAGGGTCATCGCGCCAGCATTGTTAATGATCAGTCGGTACCGCGAGCCCGACGCCAACGCTCGCCCCCTCTCAACACATTATCGTCCTTCCAGGGAAGATGAGGGTCTTATCAGGGATGCCGCCGAGGCAGGTTTTGGTCGACAGATCGGCAGGAAAACGGCCGAGAGCTATGCGAGCGGACTGCGGAAGTTGGCGGTAGCGCTCCGACCCTTGTCCATTGCCGACCTCAGTGATGATAAACTGCTCGGACACGCGGATAGGTTGTTCCCGAAGGACAAGATGCTCATCTCCGCCTTGAATGGCCTTCGGGACTATCGCGCCATTACCCTGCAGACCAATTTAGGCGGAGAAGGAGGCAGTTCGCGCCAGGTCATCCAGCCGTCCACCCCCTCAGCTATGCCGGCCGATGAGCAGCCGATTGGGGACGATGCAGATGAGCGCAGCTCACGGCCGCCGGGGTTCAATGCTCCGCAGGTCTGGCATGGAGTGGGGTTGGCCGTCCATTCGCCTACGGAAAGTGTCGCCCAGGACGTGCTTTTCGATGCTGCAGAAGCCGAGAGCTTCTTGCCGGCGACCATGCTTGGGCCAACGGTCAGTTCAATGGTTCACTCGCCGGTGCAAAGTGTCGATCAGGAGGCGCTTTTCGATGCCGCGGATCGTGCGAACCTTTTGTCGGCGGCGACCTCCAATGCGCCGGTACCTTGGCCAACGATGAGTCCAACCATTCCCTCGCCGGTGCAACGTGTCCCTCGGGACGCGCTTTTCCATGCCGAGGGTCGCGAGAACCTCTTTCGCGCGCTGACCTTCGATGCACTGGTGCCTGGTCCAATGATGAGTTCAATCATCCACTCGCCGGTGCAAAGTGTCCCTCAGGACGCGCTTTTCGATGCAGCGGACCGCGAGAACCTTTTGCCAACGCCGACCTTCGATGCGCTGATGCCTTGGCCAACGATGAGTCCAACCGTTCCCTCGCCAGCGCAGAGTGTTGCTCAAGAAGCGCCTTTCGATGCCCCTGCTTGGCATCCGAGCTTGCGGCAGCCCGATTTCGCCTCTGAAGACCACTCTGGACAGATGATGAACGAAGGCGCTGCGGCGCAGACCACCCTTGAGCAGACGATCGCAGCAGCCGGCGAAGCCTTTGATGCGTCTTTGAGCGTTCCCGAACATTTCTCCCACGGGACTCAGGCCGCGCCGAATATGATGCACAGGCTTCGCCGCTGGGGCCTCTTGCCGGATGCAGCACAGCGGGTAAAGGCCTACGACATTCGAGGTGAGCGCTATATGGCCGTCTTGGGACCGGGAGGGCTCAACGATGTTCAGCTCGTCCATCTGCTGTCGCCCGCTGTCGGCGATACGTTTGATGTTTCTTTCGCCGTTCCCAAGAATTTTTCCCATCGCACCCAGCCGGCCCCCGACGAGATGCTGTCCAAGTTAGGCGAGTGGGACTTCTTGCCTGTTGTGGAACATCCAATCATGAACTTTGAGATCGGCGGCGAACGCTACACGGCCATCTTGGGACCGGAAGGGCCCAAGGACGTTCAGCTCATTCATCACCCTCGGCCCGCTTTGCCGGGCGAAGCTAGGCCTGCGGCACTGAGGACTTCCTCAGATATCTACGGCGGTCTTGCGCCAGGGCTTGATTCGGCGGCTCCGTTCGAATGGAGTAGGGACGCTCCCTCGGCGCTGGCGCCGAACCTTCCTCTGCCGTCTGCCGCACCTGCATCAGGCCATCAGCCAGTCCCGCAAGTGCCTGAACTGGGAGAGTTCTTGGGCGACGGCTGGACGCACGCCTCCCAAGAGGCTTCGCCCGCCGTGATCGACATATTGCAGAATCTAGGCCTTCTGCCGAGCCGGGACGTCCCAATGACCGCTTTTTTTATCCACGGTCAGCTCTACACGGCAGAGAGCCTACCGGGAAGCCGCGTTCTTCTCTTCCATCAGCCACAATTTGGCTGAATGAGGGGCTCGTCGGCACCTCGGACAGCTGCTCAGGCGGACCTAAAACCACGTCTGATCCTCCTTCCGGAGATCTTAGAAGCACGCTTCAACGATGCCGGGCGGTGAGCAAATCCGACCTTTCCAGTGCCACCATGATCTCAAGCAGCTATCGATCAAGTAAGCATTCGGCAGCACCGCACTCTGCAGAGCAAGAGAGGCGCGGTCGAGTAGCTCAGCCATTTGGCTTTCGCCCTCACAGATCCGGGCGGGCGGATTTCCCGCACCCGGCTCTTCCCGAGGGTAACCCGCGTCATATCCGCGCCTGCGCCCAAGTGCGAGTGATGCGTGGAACGGGCAGAGGGAAGCGTGCCGTCAGGGTGTCGAACTCCGACCAGCCCATGCGCCGACTTTTCTGGCTGCGTCGTCTCAGACAACGTAGCCAGATCCGACGCACTTCGCGGTAGAAGCCGTTGAGCGCTGGATAATTGTGCGGCCTGCCATAGTAGCCGTAGTGCCCGCGCAGTGCGGCGGCGAACCGCTCGTGCTGCGTGGCCAGTGGCGCGTGCATGAGCCGCCAGGCGTCCTGGCGCAACGCCGTCAGCTTGCGCGTCAGGCGTTTCCCTTCCGTCTTGTGCTTCACGATGAACCGTAAGCGACGTTCGCGTCCCACTCGCAAAGGTTTGGCGTGGGGATTGCAGTCTGTTGATCAACGTGTTTGCAAATCGTTGGCGGGGGGTATGGAGGCGGCAACGACGG
>NZ_JASAUS010000202.1:0-10308 GCF_029953005.1 Bradyrhizobium sp. Mp27
TGGTCATCGAGCTTCAACGCGAGATTCCCGAGGCCATGAAGCCGCGGCGCATCGCCATCGCGGGCGCAAGCGCCGGGCAGGTCAAGCAGATCGAAGGCAAGGCCGCCTGACAACCCGCGGCCTGGTTCCGATCGCCGCCGCGCGGGTGCTTCCGCGCGGCTACCTAATGCGTCTTATGATGGGTAGGAGCTTTAGCCATGCGGACGACGCCCGCACACGATAACGTCGTCGATTTAAATGCCCTTCTTCGCCCCGGCACGGTGTTCTCGCAGCCGCGCGAGGTCGTACGCCTCGGCGATCGCGTCCTGTCCAGCGTTACGCTCGCCGGACGGACTAAGGCGCCTGTTCATATCGACGAAATTCTGGAAGCGCTACGCGCGCTAGACGGGAACGGTCCGCGCAACCCGCCGGGCGGCAAGCCCATGCGTCTGCGCTCGGCCGAGCGTCGCGCGGCGGCGTGAGCGAGGGGGTCTGCAAGTGATTCGATGACTGACGTCACACAGTTGATTCCAGGTCGCTTCTATTGGGTCCTTGTGCGCTCGAGCACGAAACATCCCGAGTGGCAGCCGGCACGCTTCGGCGCTACCTGCCAAGGCGACGGCGCCAAGTGGGACTTCATCGGCTTCAATAGCGAGGTCGGTCATCTTTTCGTCGAGGTCGTCGACATCGGCTCAGAAATACTGTCTTTCTAAACGCTCGCGTTAAGATGCCTAGGCAGCCAAGCGACAGCGCAGCTATCGATCCACTGCGCGGATTCCCTGTTTCTGTACAACCGCTGCGGCCCTGCCCTTTCTGCGGCGGTTCGGAGGTTTGGATCAACAGCGACATCGATCCAAAATTCGTAGTATGTAAGAAATGTTCGGCTTTCGGCCCCAATGCGCCGACCGTTAGGCAGGCGGCCGAGCATTGGAACAAACGCACCGCCCCCTAAAGCGAAGACAACCTCTGGCTAGTCAATCAGCGGTCGAACGACCGGGCTTGGAGCGCGCCGCTGTGCCGAGGGGATCATCTCGGCCACCGCTCCCGGCAACTCGGCCCCATCCGAGCGCTCCTTCGGCGCGGTCACCGCGCTTCCAGCATCAGTGATTTCGTAGAAAAGAGATCCCACCGGCAAGATCTCAGTCTGGGGGCCGATTTGCTTGGGAAGCGGCCGGATCTCATCCGGTGCCCGTATCCCTAGCCGGAGACCTCCGGCGCTATTTGACCGGTTCACGGCTAAGGGCACGCGCCTGCATTTCTTCCGAGCAACGAACGTTCAGTTCGGCGATGCGCATCAAAGATCCTCCCGGAGACCTTTGAAGAACGGATCGGCGGACTTGACGCGATACTTGATCTCGGCAAGCAGCCTCGGCTCGACCCAGATGCCCCGGTGCGCGATCCGCTTGGCATAGGGCTGTGACGCAGGTCCTCGCCGCCAACCGCAAGGATGTCGAAGGCGTAGAGTTGCACTTCGTTATCCGGCCGGCGCGAGGGGAGGGCGTTGAAGTCCGATGCGCCGTCGACGCCGAGCACCACTGCCTCGCCGTCGATGACGAATTGCTGCTCGCGGTTCTTTAGCGCGGCCTTGACGATCCAAGGGAAGCGCCTAGTCCAGTCGTAGCCGTTGCGGGTGAACAGGCGCACGGTCTTCCCTGGCGCTCGACGCGCAGTCGATAGCCCTAATACTTGATTTCGTGGATCCAGTCGGGCCCGGCCGGCACCACCTTGGCGGCGGTCGGCAGGCAGAATTCGAACGCGGTACGCATAGGGCTGAGATAGGGGCGGGAGCGGATTTTTGAAGTCCTCATAGCCAGTCCCATTGTAGGAACTAAATTCGGCGCATCATTGGCGAACCACCAGAGGCGCCAGTATGGTCGAAAATGTTCGTGGAGACATGGCAGAGACGTCCGCGGTATTCGTCATCGGCGAACGGCATGTTCACCAATGGGACATGGGCATTTGTCGGGATGCCATCCATACATTTGAGCGGGGCGCCAGTTGATCGACCATCGCCGCGACGCCACGCGCCGTGCGCCGGTGAGTCAGCGGCGAGCTGGCTCGTGCCGCGCCACATTGCGCTGCTTGTCAACCTGATGCTCGACACAGGCACCAAGCCCGAGGAGCTGCAGCCATGAGCGACCAGACTTACCACGTCATCATGGCAGTGCTCTTTGTCCTCGTGAGCGGCGGCTATTTCTTGGAAGCAATGCGCCAGCTCGACCTCGATGCCTGCGGCGCGAACGACTTCCGCTATGCGCAGGTTCTCGCTGAAAAGCTCATAGGCTGGGCCCTCATCACGGCGTTATTCGCGTGGCTGTGGCTCTGAACCAGACGCCCGCTGAAAATGCCCGCGCAGGGGCAGCGCGAGCTGCATGTCGAAACGTCTTGTGGCGTTGGCGGCGATGAAGTCTTGCAGCGCAGACGAGATCTCGGCCTCCGTGTCGGCTGCGCGCTGGGCCAGCGCGTCGGCGACTTCGGAAGTCGCATCCCGCGAGCACCCCTCGACGGGGTTGAAGGATACAATCCGGACCGGATAGGCGTACTGGCCCGAAGTCGAAATCGGAGGTCGGTTGCATCAGCTTTCTAGGGTCAGGTGGTTGCAAGGGAGGTCTTTTTTCGGGTAAACGGGGGTCAGGTTAAGCGGCGAAACGGGGCGAATCTGCCGCGCTTCGTGGAACTTGGTCACACTTCAGCCCAGCTTGCATTGCTCGGCGACAAGGTTCGACCGCCGACTTCGGCACCCATGTGTGCGGCACATCAGTGGATTGCTCGCCGTTTAAAGCCACGACCCAAACGGAAAGCAGAAAGCAGAGGCTCATGCCCACAATCGCTTTGGTCGACGATGACAGCAACATTCTCACATCCGTCTCGATCGCGCTGGAGACGGAAGGCTACCGCATCATGACTTACACCGACGGCCCCTCCGCGCTCGACGGCTTCCGCACCACCCAGCCCGATCTTGCCATTCTCGACATCAAGATGCCGCGCATGGACGGCTTGGAAACGCTGCGCCGTCTCAGGCAGAAATCCGACCTGCCGGTGATCTTCCTGACCTCCAAGGACGAAGAGATCGACGAGCTGTTCGGCCTCAAGATGGGCGCCGACGACTTCATCCGCAAACCGTTCTCGCAGCGCCTGCTGGTCGAGCGCGTCAAGGCCGTGCTGCGCCGCTCGGCGCCGAAGGACCCGACCGTCGCGCCGAAGGAGAACAATGCCAAGGCGCTCGACCGCGGCCTGCTGCGCATGGACCCCGAACGGCATACCTGCACCTGGAAGAACGAGCCGGTGGCGCTGACCGTCACCGAATTCCTGATCCTCCAGGCGCTGGCGACCCGGCCCGGCGTGGTGAAGAGTCGCAACGCGCTGATGGACGCCGCCTATGATGACCAGGTCTATGTCGACGACCGCACCATCGACAGCCACATCAAGCGGCTGCGCAAGAAGTTCAAGGTGGTCGACAACGAGTTCGAGATGATCGAGACACTTTACGGCGTCGGCTACCGCTTCAAGGAAGCCTGAGGCTCACGCGCCTTCACGAAAGACTGAGAGCATGCCGGTTCTCGTTCCATCGGGACCGGGATGGCTCTAGCGATAGGAGATTTTGCAGGACGCCCTCGAGGTCAGTGTCAGCCTCATCCGTCTCGCGCCAGGCGCAACCGGCACGCGCGCCGAAGTCTTCAAGCACCAGATAGATGTCGCGGTCGAGGCGGTCAGCCGGCACGATCGAGGGCAAGGAACGCATACGCTACTCCGATTCAAGTGCGCAGAGACGGCCCCGGTTGACAGGGGTGTCAATGAGGTAGGCCGGGGCCGCTCCGCCAGCTCTGCCGGTGAGCAAGCGATGACTCAAAATTTCGGGCCCCCTTTTGGGTTCCTCTTCCCGAAACAACTACCGACCTGCCACCGGGAAACTTCGGTAGTGGCGCGTGGCGCAGCCCCGGTGCGTCCGAGTCAGGCATGCCTATCCCGGGCCGCCCCCAACGGTACGCCTTACAAACGTTATTGACGTAGATGAGAGCCTCCACAATATTCGCCGGATCCTGTTCGACGACGGTCGCGACGATCGCGATTTTACCGAGCAGGAGCAGCGGCTGCAGGAAGTGCTCGCGCATCTGCAAAGCGCGACCAACAGCGTCAAGAAAGGCGCCGAGCTGCTCGCCGACCTGATCAAGGCGCGCGGCTAGATCCATCACCAAAAGGAAATCTGAAACATGAAACCGCTTTTGCCGCGGCGCTCGCGCTCGCCTGTCTTGTCTCGAGCGCGGTCGCGGCCGAGATCTGCATTGCCTCGCAATACGGCGTCGGCGACGGCTACCACGGCCGCCGCACGGCGTCCGGTGCCAGGTTCAACACGTTCGCGCGGGCGCCGTTCACGGTCGCACACAAGACGCTGCCGTTTGGCCGCGGCGTGACGATCACCAATCTCGCCAACGGCCGCGCGATCTATGCGGTTGTGACCGATCGCGGGCCGTTCGTCCGTGGCCGCTGTGTCGATCTCGGCCGCGCCGGCGCCGATGCGCTCGGCATGGGCGGCACGGCCAAGGTCAGCGTGCAATGAGCGCCGATCGCTGTCCTTTGCAATGCGGGAGGCTTCTCCGCGCAGGAGATTCCTCAAAATGAAGTGACGGCTCAAAATTCAGTCCGACGAGAATGAAAATCTTGTGGCGCAATTGGCGGGAACAAGTGGCAATTCCACGGGTTTTCAATCCGTTCGTGTTGCATGGTTATGCGCCGGGGCAACGATGAAGAATAAGCTATCCGAGAAGTTGTCACACTTCGCTAGGATGGAGGCCTCCGCTCAGCAATTTTTCAAGGAGGCGACGGCCTGCCGCGAGGAGGCGACTCGGAGCCTCGACCAAGTCGATCGAGAAGGCTGGTTGAAGCTTGTGCACGAATGGACGGAGCTCGCGCTCGCGGCCGAGCGGGGCCAGATTTTCTGCCGGGATTAGCGATGGACGCATCCCGGCAGGACGTGTCGATTGCTGGATTGAGCCCCCGAGCACAGACTGCCTTGCGCCGCGCCTTGGCGGGCCGCACGGTCACGCGGGAGAACGTCCAGGCGCTGACGCAGCGCGACCTCTTTATGCTCGTGGGCGTTGGCCGGCGGACGTTGAACATTGTTAGTTGGGCGGCGGCGAACGGCCTGCGGTTTCCACGCGGGTAGCGAGGCGCAGGCTGAATTGCCGAAGATCATGCGCACCATAGCGGTCGGACGCGGTGCGCAAAACATATGGGAGTAGCGTATGCGTCCATTGCCCTCGATCGTGCCGGCCGACCGCCTCGACCGCAACATTGCTGAGTGCCGCGAACATGCTGATCACTACAAGAGGCTTTCTGACCACTACAAGAGACTTTCTTCCGCGAGTGGCATCTCCAAGGACCGCGCCGCCGCTCTGAAAAACATTGCCCGAACCTATGTTGGTTTGGCCGGCCAACTCGATAGACTGGCGTCCCTTGCGCGGAACGAGCAAAGGCAGGGTGCCGGCCTGCTTGCGCCGTCAGGCGACACCGCGCAAGGGCAGGGCCAACTGCATGTCAAGGTGCCGTGTGACGTTGGCGGTGATGCCACCGGGAAACTTCGGTAGTGGCGCGTGGCGCAGCCCCGGTGCGTCCCAGTCAGGCCTATCCAGGGCCGCCCCCACCGGTATACGCCTTACAAATGCTATTGACGAAACGACGTAGTCGGGAAAACTTGGCAAAACCGGCAAGCTAGCAGATTTCATTTCGAAAATTTGCAGTCCGGAAGTGAGGGCCGCCGGCGGCCGCGTCGCGCCAGCAGACAACTCCGAGCCGGCTTCTGCGGAGAAATTATCCGGGATGGCGCAAGGCCTTGGCGCTCGGTGCCGCCGCGCTCTGGGTGGGGCCCCGGCGTTTGCGCGCCAGCTTCGCCTTCTCGCGCTCGGCTATCTTGATCAAGCGTTCTGCCTCCGCGCGAAGCACCTCGGCGCGCCTAACAAGCTGCGCAGCAGCCGCGCGCAGCTCCTTGATGCGAAGTTCGCGGAACTCCTGAGGCGTCGGTGCGCACTTGCCCGACAGAGCGCCAGAAACCAGTCGCCCGCGCGTTATTTGGGACTTGAGGGCCTTGGTGTTAGGCGAAGGGCTCTGGCGCATGGGCGGGGCGCTCCTTGCGGGTTCGGTGGGCTGCGCCACCGTCGCGACGTTCCAGTCGGCTTCGCCTTAGGTCACGTTATCGTAATGGTGCAGGGGTAGCGCCAGGTGCACGCCGACCTTGCGGCCGAGCTGAGCACTGAAATGCTGAGCGTGCCACAGGTTTGTAACTACGCCCGCCCGTTGAAGGCCTATATTGTTCTCCCCCAACCACACGGTGAATTCACGGCGGAACGCGCCGTCATCAATTACCGAAAATTCCCGGTTTTGGCACAATCTGCATAGACGCCAATTCTAACCGGACGCATGCTTATCCCTTCTAGGTTGTGGAGGGTGAACCATGATCGAGCGGCTTATTCAAGCGGGCATTGTCGCGGTAGGCACCATCAACACCGGCCTAATCGTCTGGCTAATCCTGTCGCTTTGAGACCGGGCTTAGGTCAACGTTGCTTCCTTTTCCCCAACAACCAAGCACGATATGCAAATCACTACAGGTTGCATGAGCAGGGGGCGCTTATGGATTGGGCGGAACGAACTTATCGGTTCGGCTTTGTTGCGCTGTCGATCTTCAGTGCTTTGGGGTTGGTATGGATGATTCTATCGCTGTGACCCGTGCTACGCGGGGCGTTGGCCCGTATCGTGCGGTTAGGTCTTGGTGCGTGTCGCTCGCTTGGATTGCGCTTCTCGCGTTTGTTGCTTACGCAATCGCTAAGCTGCCCTGGTGACGCCTTAAGCAACGCGGGGCAATGCAGCCGCTCAACCCAACGGCCTTTGTGCTCAGCGACCAGCACCGTTGCCAATAAAACCCAGCCGACAATATGACAGCAGTCATAGAACCGTACCTCGTAGTGCCTTCGCCCCGAGTGAGAAACCCCTCACGGCGCGTTTTTTTGTGCTCGAAGTGACCGAGTAACAGGTGGGGTTGATTTAACGCGTGGGCGGGCCGCGCTGCAAATCCTGGCAGGGGCTTGTTTCATTCAAACCGGCGACATCGCCGGATGCGCGCGATTCTTGATCTTGATCCATTCGCCTGTGCGCGGTCGCTAGCGCCGTTCCCGATGTTTGGAAACGAGGCTCTCGAGGCCCATCTCGCAAGCGGCCGTGAACAGATCGGGACCGATCGCGCTTGGCTCGAATGGCGCGACGAAGATGCCTTCCATGGCCGCGCAGCAACTTGCCGAGTTCGGCCTTGCGCTCGAATAGCGGCAGCTGGCGCAGATCGTCGTCGGCGAGGCCGATCAGGTCGAAGGCGTAGAGCTCAGCGCGTCGAAATCCGAGACGCCGCGGAGGTCGAGAACGACGATTTCGCCGTCGATCGCGAAATGCGCCTGGCACATCTTGCGCGCGGTCTCGGTGATGAAGGGATACCGCCAGGTCCAGTCGAGGCCGGCCTTGGACTCGAGCCGGACGCGATCGCCGGCGCGCACCAGGCGGGCGCGGTATCCGTCATATTGATTTTGTGGATCCAGTTGGGGCCGGATGGCACGGCCTGGACGGCCTTGGGAACGCAAAACTCAAAGGGTCGCATGGGGCGCAGATAAGCATCGCCGGCGCCGTTTCAACGCGCCGGCGGCCGCAGGCTAGGGCGCCTCGGCGGCCTCGAGCTCGGCGACCAGGCGGCGCACTTTCGCCGGCGTCAGCAGCGGCAGCAGCAGCTCGACCGCGCGCGGGATCTCGAGCGGCTCGACCTGGCGCAGCATCTTGCGGAAATGCTGCGGCGTGATCCCGACCAGGCGCGCAAAGGCCTGTTGCGAGATCTCGAGCCGCGTCAGGTGGGCGCGGCATTGGTCGGGTGTCATCACGGCGAAACCCGCCAGACGTTGCGGCCGTAGTAAGTGCCGACAATGCGCTGGCGGATCTGGTCGTCAGTTGTCATGGTCTTGAACTCCTCGGGGCGGTTCATTTTGTCACCAGTACGTAGCCTTTGGCCAAGGTCTTGAGCGAAATCTGCGTTCGGCGCGGCTTGGCCAGAGCGTTCCCGAGCACGTCGGTCAGGGTTTCCACACGCACCTTGTCGCCGGTCACTTCGATGATCCGGATTGTGCGATGCTCCTGCTCGCCGCCGTCCAAGCCGTCGAAATATGTATCCCGGTAAATCTGCCCGACCTCGACCATGTGGTTGCCCTCGGTTGTTGCCGGGAGGCGCGCCCCGTCGTTCGCGTTGTCTAGCGCATTATGCGCTATCTGTCTACACGTCACGTGTGCGAGTTGTGGGATACCAGCGCGGCGTGCGTTTCGCTGTGCGAAATTCGGGAATAGTTCGGTAATTTTGCCCGACGTGCGGCGACATCGGCCGACTTTGTCGGCATCCGTTCTAAGCGAGACGTGTACTAACAAAATTTCGCGGGCGGCTTAAGCTTTAGAATTGCTTGGGTTTTTGGCCTGTAAAAATGGCGATCCCAGCAGGACTCGAACCTGCAACCCGCGGAGTAGAAACACGCCGGACGCAGATCGATTATCCGCGACGACGCAAAGCCTTAGGCCGGCGCGTCGCCGCGCTCCGGGGTTTTCTCCGGGATTCGCGCGTCAGCTTCGCTTCCTCGCGCTCGGCTATTTTGAGTAATCGCTTTGCCTCCACGCGGAGCGCCTCCGCACGGCGAACAAGCCGATCAGCGGCCGCGCGCAGCTCCTTGATGCGAAACTTGCGGATCTCGCTAGACGTCGCTGCGAGCTTGCCCGACAGATCGCCAGAAACCGGCCGCCGACGCCTTATTCCGCCAGGGAAAATTGCTAACTGCGCGCCGCAAGGTCGCCCTCATCACGAGGTCGATTTTCCATGGAACCAGCATCCATTCGCTACAAAAACCCGGCGCTATGTGGGGTAGCACCCTCGCCATCAAATGGGGGGCAAGCATGCTGTCACGCTCAACGACGGCAAGGGGCAGGGCAACAATATCACGGTTTTCCCCACCAAATGCGTCAAGTGTTGGGACACTTGATCTCGACCAAGCCGTCCGCGCCGACCAAGCCGTCGGGGCTGGCTCCAGCCTGGTCAATCTTCGGATGGGATACGAACGCAACCTGCTCGACCGTCACGCGCTGGTAGAACTCATCTCTTCGTCGTCGGGTGCGCGTGGCGACGGCGGCGTCGCGGCGCGCATGAACTGCTTTCCCCATGGCGTCAGCACAAACTCGTTGAAATTGCGCACGCCCGTCTGTTTGCCGCGATCCATGATGGCTTCGCCCACGCGTGTCGGCTGCTCGGAGGCCATTCCGAGCTGGACCAGACGGCTGAGCATGGTGTGGCCGTTGTCAGGGTAGGTCAGGCCGTCCGGAAGGTCGAGTTTCTCGATCGGCCCAGGGTCCTTCGGTCGCGTCGGCCGCACCTTCATCGCTCGCCCGCCTGGTGCAGGTTCGAAACGCTTTTATTTGCGGGCCAGCAGGTCTTCACTGGACGGCATCAGCTTCACGTAAGTCCCGCTCTCGTGCAGCTGGAGCCAACCGCGCTCGATCGCGTGTTTGAGCCCGGCGCCGAACTCGCTGCCACTGCCCTTCAGCTTGAACAAGAAGGGCGCGTTGATCCTCTCGATATAGATGCGGCCGTCCTGGACAGCCTCGACGCTCGCTGCGAGCTCGACGAGCTTGCGCGCGGCCGTCTCCGGATCTGCATAGGGTCGTTCTTCGGTGTGCTTCATCGGCGTGTCCCATTGGCCGCCTGCGCGGCGGTGATGTGCGCGCGGTGCGGGTAGCTCTCCGCGGGTTTCCAGCTGTCGCATGTCGTCCCGCAGACGCAGCGCATCAGCGTGCTCCGGATCTCGCTATCGAGCTTCTCGCCGCGGGCGCGCTTGGCCGCAACCGCGGCCCGCCAGTCGCGATCGCGGCGCCATTCGTCGAAGGCGCTCTCCGGGACGCTCGGCTGCGTCTCCGACCATGCGATCTCGAAGGCCTCGCGCGCGGCTTCGAAGGTGGCGGCAATGCCACTCCGCCATCTGCCTGGCTCCATGGCGGGGTAGAAGCCCATCGACCAAGCCCATTGATCGGCGTGCACAGGCACGCCGGCGCGCACGCCGATGGTGCCGATGCGGACGTCGCCGGAATAGATGTGCCAGGTCTCCTCGTGCGGATTGTCGGAGCGGCGACGGGTGAGGGCGGTGTTATTGATCATGACGAAGGCGCTCATCGGATGCCGAGCCAGCCGCTGGTGCTTGCCGGTGGGACCCGGCCCGGACCCAATAGGTTGGTCAATAGGCTGCCCAGGAGCCGCCGTACCGATGCACAGCG
>NZ_JASAUS010000203.1:0-10282 GCF_029953005.1 Bradyrhizobium sp. Mp27
ACGCCCTCCCGACGCAACGACAAAACCGTAAAGCCCCGCGTTCAGCATAACCCGGCAGGAATCCACTTAAATCCAGCGGGGCGCTGTCCAAACAACCGGGGCCAGCTCTGCACGCCGTTGGCCTTATTCCTTGGTATGTGGCTGGCCGGTGGTGGTGTGGTCTTCCACCTTCCCTTCGCTCTTGAGCTTTGCGGCTCTGTCCTCGTTCCTCTTTGCTGACTCTTCCTTATCGCCTGGAGTAGCGCATTGCGAACCGGCCTTGAGATCGCCCCTCACTTGGGCCTCGTCGGCTGAGTTCTGCTGAGATTTATCCTGCTGGAGCTTGTCCTCGCATTGCTCGGCCGACACGGTGGCGGCGACGCAAGAAAAGGTCATTGCGAAAGCGATTGCGATCGATCGATGCACGGCGGGGTTCCTTGATATTGGCTATTTACGCCGCAGGCGAACGAGCCCGGCGCGGGGTTCATTGAACTTAGTATCCTTCGCAAGGTTCCGGACGCTGTCGGTTGTCCCCACCATCCCAGTCGCGGGCATGGCGCTCATCCTCGGCATCGACCGGTTCATGAGCGAGGCCCGCGCGCTGGTTAACGTGATCGGCAATGGCGTGGCGACGATCGTGATCTCGCGGACCGAGGGCGAACTCGATCTGGCCCGACTGAACGCAGTCCTCGAAGGCCGAGCGGCAGGCGCCGACGAGGAGGCAGTTCCGGCGGATCTGGTCGATGGCACCCCGCTGCCCTCTCGCAATCAGGCTTAGTCCCGTCCGCCTGCCAAGGCGGCATACCACGCCCCGGTTCTGGCACGCGCATTGAAATCGGCGCGCGCAAACGTCGACGTCGCGCTGTAGTCGACGGAGCGGCTGCAACTGGAATATGGCAATGCCCTCTGGCTGCGATGAACTCCGGTAGAGCAATCGCCTAAATGACGATCACCTGGCCGCATGGCTCGGACGAATAGATCAGCTCCATCTGCGCCGCCCGGTTGGTGAGGACGGCTCGTTGATCGATGTAAGCCTTGTCGGTGATCTCGCCGGCCGCCAGCGAGGGCGGTTCGTCAAGGAGCGTGAAGGCGCAGATACGTTCGCTGCTTCCGACACTGGTATTGTAAGTTCGGAGGCATTGTTGGAGAAAAGCGATCACGCCGGGGTCGCAATTCAGGTTTCCATCGGCGTTGGCGGCGTGCTGCCTGGCCATGACCGGATTCAACCAAGTCAGCACAGCGCAGGATTGACGATTTTCGCCGGCAATGACGACGTCCTGCAAGACACCGTGGGTGGCCGCCAGTGCCGCGGCCCGAAGATTGCCGACCGCCACCCATGTCCCGTTGGCGAGTTTGAAGTTTTCGGAAACCCGGCCGGTGAAGCGCAGACCACGGCTCGGGTTGGCAGGATCGATGAACGAGATGGTGTCGCCGACCCGGTAGAACCCCTCTTCATCGAAGGCCGCCGACGTCAAATCCGGCCGGCCGAGATAGCCTGGCGTCACGTTAGGGTCGCGCACGCGGGCTTCAAAAGTATCGCCGGCGGGGATGAGCTTCAATTCCACCCCGGGCGCCGGAAGTCCCAACTCATCCGGCGTGTCGGTCGCCCAATGCGTGGTGGCGATGGTGGGCGCCGTTTCGGTGGTGCCGTACCCTGCCATCACAGGAATAAACCTACCCGTCGATGCCTTCGCCAACTGATAGAGCTTGTCCAGCGTGGTCCGCGATATCGCTGCACCTGCATAACTCACCCGGTCGAGCTGCTGGAAAAAATTCGCTCGCAGATCCTGGTCGGCTTCCAGCGCCTCGCACAACAGCGTGTATCCCGCCGGCACGTTGAACATGGCCGTCGGCGATACGTCCTTCAAATTGGCGATCGTCTTGTGAAACAATTGCGGGACCGGGCGCCCATCATCGATGTAGAGCGTGCCGCCATGCTTCAGAATGCCGTGCAGGATGACTTTGCTTCCCATCGTGTGATGCCACGGCAGCCATTCGACCTGCACCGGCGCTTCACGCGGCGATACCAGCAACGCACCCATCTGCAGCGAACTTGCCATCATCTTGTGGGTGTTGATTACGCCCTTCGGAAGTCCGGTCGAGCCGAACGTGAACAGGATTTTTGCGGCTGCTTCAATGTCGATCGAACGAAAGGCCCGCTCGAACTCCGGGCCGGGGGACTTCAAGTATAGCGAGTGAACCGACACGGATCCGGCCTTCTGATCAGCTATAATCCAGGTCGCGGACGCAAGCTCCGGAATCTTGCGTGCGGCCGAGAAAGTCTCACTGTTCTGCACAAAAACGAATGAGGGCCGAAGCAGCGCTGCGATATCCTGCAAGCGAGCCAGGCCGCCCGGCATCAGCGAGTAGTTCGGAGTTATCGGCGCTACGACGACCCCAACCGACATCGCCGCGAAGGTGACGATTGCCTGCTCGATTGAATTGCCGGATAAACTCGCAAGCCTGTCGCCACGTTTGGCTCCGAGATCGATCATGGCCTGTCCTACCGACTGCACCCTTTGCCATAGTTCGGCATAGGAAATCCCTGCCATTCGCCGTCGCGGCCGCGCTGGGCCAGAAATGTGCGCTGCGGCGCCTTCTCCGCCCACTCCGGAATGAAATCCAGGATCGACCATTTGGGAGTCTCGAACTCGATCGGAGACCGCAGCACGAGCGTGCCGTCGGGGCGCTTCTCGCTTTCGCGCTGACCTTGTCTTGCGTCGCCGCCACCGTGTCGGCCGAGCAATGCGAGGACAAGCTCCAGCAGGATAAATCTCAGCAGAACTCAGCTGACGAGGCTCAAGTGAGGGGCGATCTCAAGGCCGGTTCGCAATGCGCCACTCCAGGCGATAAGGAAGAGTCAGCAAAGAAGAACGAGGACAGAGCCGCAAAGCTCAAGAGCGAAGGGAAGGTGGAAGACCACACCACGGCCGATCAGGCAATAGAAGCCACCAGCGACTTGACCGCCGCCGCCGCGAAGTCGCACAGCCACAGCTACCCGGAGGTCGCCGAAGCCCTCGAAGGCGTTAGGGCCAATGCCGTGATAGACGGCGAACTCGTCGCCATCGGAAAGGACGGCATTCCGCCGGCCTACGAATCCGTGTGATTTGCCCGCTGCTAACGGTCATATACAGACGACGGTCTAGATGCCCGAGGAAGGAAGCAGTACCGCTACCACCCGAAATGGCGCGAGCTGCAAGACCAGGACAAGTATGCGCGTGTGATGCAATTCGCGGCCGCGCTGCGATCTCCGCGCCCGCGTGGCATCCGACTTAAAGTTAGACGGCCTGCCGCGCGAGAAGGTGCTGGCGACGATCGTGAGCTTGCTCGAGGAGACCCTGATCCGCGTCGGCAATACCGAGTACGCTGAACAGAACAAGTCCGACGGACTAACGCGACGCAAGCACGTGACGATCGGACGCGGCGTTCTGCGGTTCGACTTCACGGTTAAGTCGGGCAAGCAATGGAAACTGCAGGTCGATGACAAGCCCATCACCGCCGCCGTGAAGCGCTGCGCCGAAATCCATGGGCACAAACTTTTCAAATACCTGGACGACGATCCCGCGTCGCGCACGGTCGATTCCGGCGACGTCAACCAGTACATCCGAGACATTACTCAACAGGACTTCACCGCAAAGGATTTCCGGACTTGGGCCGGCACTGTGCAGGCAGCGCTCTCGCTGGCAGAATTCAAGGAGTACGATAGCCAGGCAGAAGCGAAGCGCAATGTCGTGGCCGCAATCGAGAAGGTGGCGAAGCAATTCGGCAACACGCCTGCCATCTGCCGCAAGAGCTACGTACATCCAGAGGTCTTGACTGCCTACATGTCCGGCGAATTCGTCGATATGATCGAAGCGAAAATAGCTCAAACATTCAAGAAGCAATACGCGCAACTGGCGCCCGACGAAATCATGGTCCTGGCCTTTCTACATAAGCGCCTGGCGGCGTTGAAGGCGGCAGAGGCTAAATGAAATGTCTCGCGACCGGCTACCACGAGCTCGGCGACGCTCACCAATCGAACCCATAACGACGTCCGCGGATTCAGGATGTTAGAGAACGGCTGCGAGATAATTCGCTGTCCGGCTCCGCAATTTCTTCGCGACCTGCGACGGCGTGCCTGAAGCCACTATCCGACCCCCTTCGTCGCCGGCACCGGGCCCGATGTCGATGATCCAGTCGCTGGCGGCAGCCACCGTCATGTCGTGCTCGACCACAACGACCGTGTTGCCCGCCGCGACGAGGCCGTGCAGTTGTCTCATCAGCTTGGTGACGTCCGAGGGATGCAGTCCGGTCGTCGGTTCATCCAATACGTAGAGTGTCTGACCACGCTGCGCCCGTTGCAGCTCGGTGGCGAGCTTGACCCGCTGCGCCTCACCTCCTGACCGGTCGCTGACTGACCGAGCCGGATATACCCGAGCCCGACGTCGCGAAGCACGCCCAGACAACGACGTAGAAAATCTTCACTGCTGAAGAACTCGAACGCTTCGTCCACAGTCAACGCCAGCACGTCAGCGATTGATTTGTTCCCGATCTTGACCTCCAACGTTTTGGCGTTGTACCGCGCGCCTTTGCAGGTCGGACAGGGAGCATAAACGCTCGGCAGGAAGAGAAGCTCGACACAGACGAAGCCTTCCCCTTGGCACGTCTCGCAACGGCCTTTCGCTACATTGAAGGAGAACCTTCCCGCGTCATAGCGCCTTGCACGCGCCTGTTTGGTTGAAGCGAATATCTTGCGAACATGATCCAGCAGCCCGGTGTAAGTCGCGAGGTTCGATCTCGGCGTGCGGCCGATCGGCTTCTGGTCCACTACTACCAATCGCTTGATGTCATCGAGGCCTTCCGCAATCTTGCCACCTAAGGTTTCGACCGAAGCCTCTAGCTTGTCGTCCTCGTCGCCCGCCTCTTTGCGATGGCCCAGTTCGTCGCCCACGGCATCGACAAGAAACTGACTAATGAGGCTCGACTTGCCGGATCCCGAAATCCCCGTGACGCTCGTAAACACGCCGAGCGGAATTTCCGTGTCTAGCCGATTGAGATTGTTGCGCGTGACACCGCGAAGCTTGAGCCATCCGCGGGGGTCTCGTGGAGCCCTTGCCACCCTCTCGTGCTGGCCACAGAGGTAAGGTCGCGTCCGAGACGCTTCCACGTCTTTCAGTCCTGCCAGGGGACCGCTGTACATAATACGCCCTCCCTGCGCGCCTGCGTCGGGGCCGACGTCGACGATCCAATCGGCGTGCCGCACTACGGCGAGCTCGTGTTCGACGACGAAGAGCGAGTTGCCGGCCGACTTCAGGCGGTCGAGGGCGCGCAACAAGGCTTCTGTGTCCGCCGGATGCAGTCCCGCCGAGGGCTCATCCAGGACATAGACCACTCCGAACAGATTTGAGCGGACCTGCGTCGCCAATCGAAGCCGCTGTAGCTCGCCTGGCGACAGCGTCGGCGTGCTGCGTTCGGGCGTCAAATAGCCAAGACCGAGATCAAGTAGCACTTCAAGGCGTGCCGACATGTCCTCCGTTATCCGTTGCACCACGAGAGCCTTCTCAGGATGGCCGACGAATTGATTCCTTTTCTTGTCGAGATGCCCGCCGATCAACAAGCGGAGCTGGTTCAACGGCAGTCGCGAAACCTCGGCAATGTCCATTCCGGCGAAGGTGACAGACAGCGGTTCGGGTTTAAGCCGCTTCCCCTTGCAGACTGGGCAATTTGAGCTCGACAGAAATTGCGCCACCCGGCGTTTCATCATAGCGCTCTGCGTCGTGGCGAACGTCTGCAGCACGTATTTGCGCGCGCCGGTAAAAGTACCTTGATAGCTCGGCTCCTCCTTCCGCTTCAGTGCCCGCCTCGTCTCGGCAGGCGTATAACCCGCGTAGACCGGCACCGTCGGCTGCTCGTCAGTGAACAGGATCCAGTCCCGATCTTTCTTGGGCAATTCGCGCCACGGCTTGTCTACGTCGTAGCCGAGGGTGACGAGAATATCGCGCAGATTTTGGCCTTGCCAGGCGCTTGGCCACGCGGCTACGGCCCGCTCTCGGATGGTCAGCGTATCGTCGGGAACGAGCTGGCGTTCGTCGACAGCATGGACTCGGCCAATGCCATGGCAATTGAGACAAGCGCCCTCGGGCGTGTTGGGCGAGAACGACTCCGCATACAGCAACGGTTGATGCTGCGGATAGTCGCCGGCGCGCGAGTACAGCATCCGCAGCAGATTGGACAGGGTCGTCACGCTGCCGACTGATGACCTTGTCGTCGGCGAGCCTCGCTGTTGCTGCAAAGCGACTGCGGGGGGAAGCCCCTCGATCGAATCCACTTCGGGCACTGCCATTTGGTGGAAAAGGCGGCGGGCGTACGGTGAGACCGATTCCAAGTAACGCCGCTGGGCCTCTGCGTACAAGGTCCCGAAGGCGAGCGACGACTTCCCGGATCCGGACACGCCCGTGAACACTACGAGCGCATTTCGGGGTATCTCGAGCGAAACGTCCTTCAGATTGTGCTCGCGGGCTCCGCGGACGCGGACGAAACCGTCGTCTGTATGGATATTCCGCTCGCCCTTATCGCCGATCAGCGACTTGTCCATGTACGGTTCCTCGCCACTCGCGGAACGCTATGGCCGTCTCGAAGAGGAAAGTCTCCGGGAAATGACCGGTTCCGTAACGGTCACTGGCCGTCCCGTCAGCGCCCAAAGCCCAAGCTCCTGTGATTTAACATCTAGGAACCGGCTCTCGCGCCCGTCGTTCAATTCCCGAGAAATGTTGAGGATTCTCTATGAATGACCGCGCGCGACAGATCTTCAAACCGGAATTCCGTTTCGGCCTCGGTGGCGTTTCCCTCGGCAACGAGTTCAACAAGCATACCGATAAGGAAGCCGAGGCACCCCTCGAAGGCGCATGGGCGATGGGCGTTCGATATTTCGATGTGGCGCCTTGGTATGGGTTCGGACTCTCCGAGCGTCGCTTCGGTCATTTTCTGCACAACCAGAAGCGCGAAGATTATCTGCTCTCGTCGAAGGTCGGGAAGCTTTTCAAGGCGTCAAAGAACAACAAACATGCGGATTTCTATCCGCTGTCAGATTCGCCTAATGATATCATTTTCGACATACGGCGGACGGTGTGCGCCGCTCGATCGAAGACAGCCTGCAGCGCCTCGGCGTCGACAGCCTGGACGTAGCGTTCGTACACGACATCTCACCGGATTTCGCCTTCTTTCCGAACGGCTGGGAAGAACAGTACGAAATCGCCCGTAACGGCGCGTTTCCGGCTCTCTCGAAAATGCGTGATGAGGGTGTCATCCGCGCTTGGGGCATCGGCGTGAATACCCCGCTTCCCATCCTCAAAGTCATGGAAGATGCGGATCCTGACGTCTGTCTGTGCGCCCGCCAATATTCGTTGATCGATCACGCAAGTGCGGTGAACGAACTTTTCCCGGTCGTGCGCAAAAAGAACGTCTCGCTTGTCGTCGGCTCCTCTCTGAACGCCGGCTTCATCTCAGGAAGCCCGCGCTACAACTACGGAAAGGAGAATTTCAAAATCCCCGCTGCTGTCATCGAGAAGCAGGAGAAGCTCAGGACGGTCGCCTCTCGTTACGGCGTAGACCTCCGAACTGCCGCACTTCAGTTTTCGGCGGCGGCCGACGTTGCGGTCGCTCTGGTCGTGGGGGCACGGAGCGCTCAACAGATCCAGGAGGATTGGAATTCGCTCCAGGCCAAGATCCCTTCGGATTTCTGGCGTGATCTCAAGCAACAAGGCCTGATCGAGAAAAGCGCCTCGCTCCCTGCTATTTCGGAGGCTTGAGCATGAAGGTCGGCGATTTTGTAGTCGAACGGCTCCACGCTTGGGGCGTGCGTCGGATCTACGGCTATCCGGGCGACGGCATCAATGGTGTGATCGGCGCGCTACAGCGCGCCGACACCATTGAATTTATCCAGGTGCCGCACGAGGAAATGGCCGCCTTCATGGCGATCGCGCACGCCAAGTTCACCGGTGAATTAGGGGTGTGCTTGTCGACCGGCGGTCCGGGAGCAACTCATCTCATCACGGGGTTGTACGATGGTAAACTGGACCATGCTCCCGTTCTTGCTATCTGCGGGCAAGCTGAGGCAACCGTTCGACATGCCAGTTACCAGCAGGAACTTAACTTAGACCGGATGTTTGCGGACGTCGCTGGCTTCGTCCAGGAAGCTTCATCCCCAGGTGCGGCACCTCCTTGAGCGCAGCATCAGGGTCGCGAAAGCCGACAACACACCTGCTGTCGTTATCTTGCCGAAAGATAATCAGGACGAGGAGTACGAAGAGCCCGCAGTGGCGCACGGGTTTACGCGGTCTGGCGTGGGCTATTCCAAGCCCAAGATCATTCCAGAGGATGCGGACCTATGCAGAGCAGCCGAGGTCCTGAATGCCGGCAAGAAGGTAGCCGTTCTGGTCGGCGCTGGTGCTCGTGGAGCTGCCCCCCAACTGATCGAAATAGCGACTTTGCTCGGTGCCGGCGTTGCCAAAGCACTGCTAGGCAAAGATGTGCTGCCAGACGACCTGCCGTTCGTTACCGGCGCGATAGGCCTGCTCGGGACCGAGCCAAGCTGGGATCTCATGCAAGGCTGCGATACGCTCCTGATGGTCGGCACGGGTTTTCCCTGGTCGGAGTTCTTACCCAAAGACGGGGCCGTACGCGTCGTCCAGATCGACATCAAAGCCTCGATGCTGTCGCTGCGGTATCCGGTCGACGTCAGCCTCCACGGCGATGCCGCCGCAACGCTTAAGGCGCTCCTGCCCCTAATCCAGCGCAAGGAGAACCGGGAATGGGCGAAGGCGATCGAGACCAACATAACTGGGTGGTGGAAGAAGCTGGAAGGTCGGGCTAAGGCAGAAGCCAATCCCGTCAATCCGCAGCACGTCGTTTGGGAAATGTCACCCTTGCTACCTGCTAACGCCATCGTGACCAGTGACAGCGGATCCTGCGCGAACTGGTATGCCCGCGATTTCCGGGTGCAGCAGGGCCAGGCTGCATCGCTTTCGGGAGGCTTGGCGTCGATGGGCGCAGCAGTCCCCTATGCCATCGGGGCCAAGTTCGCCCATCCGGACCGGCCGGTCATCGCAATTGTGGGCGATGGCGCAATGCAAATGAACAACATGGCCGAACTCATCACGGTCCAGAAGTACTGCAAGCGTTGGGCGGATCCGCGATGGATCGTATGTGTATTCAACAATCAGGACCTCAACGAAGTCACTTGGGAGCAGCGGGTCATGGAGGGAAACCCAAGATTCGAGACTTCGCAGGACATCCCCGACTTTGCCTATGCCAAATTTGGCGAAATGCTCGGGCTCATGGGGATCTTCGTTGATTCCCCGGGCCGCCTGGCATCCGCATGGCAGGAGGCGCTTTCGAGCGAACGCCCTGTCGTCCTGGAAGTGAAGACAGATCCTGAGGTGGCTCCGCTGCCGCCGCACGTCACGTTCAAGGAGGCCCGCTCCTTTATGTCTGCGATGGCTAAAGGAGACAGAGGCGCTGGCCGTGTCATCGGCGACACCGCAAGACAAGTTGTTGACGGCCTATTCGGCAAGAGAGATTGAATTTGGGGCCCGCGGCGCTTCAACGCGTTGCGGACTACCTTACTTAACTCCAACTTCGAAGGCGATGCGGTGTTCCGAATCAAAAGACACGGTGCACGCCTGAACACAGCTAGGGGCGGATCACGCGTTGCGCTTTGGGATACCGCGCCTGCCGCATCAGCCTCAGCAAATGTACTATAACCCCGCGCTGCGCTTCGTACGAGGTTCGCTATTACTTCTGACAGGGGCGCGTTGGCGCACGTCGCCCTAGGTCCGAGTTGGACCACGTCCGGGCTCTCCTTCTAATAGGTTCAAGTACGCGCCCCGGAGCTCGCTCCCGCTTTCTTGTAGATGCATTTTTAGATCCTCCATGCAAGTCCTGCGGACCGGGAAAACTTGGAACTTCTCAGTTCAGCGTATGTTGGGCCTTGCCACTACAGGAGGACGATATGAAAAAGACATTTCTTTTGCTGCTGACGGCTGCTTCGCTTCTGGCGGGTCCGTCGTTCGCACAAAATCCGCCGGCGACCGATCGGCCCAACAACAATGCGGTCAACAGTTCAGGCCAGAACAATTCCAGCAAGCCGGTTGAAGGCGCCAACAGCTTCACCGAGGGCCAGGCCAAGTCGAAGATCGAGGACGCGGGCTACAGTAACGTCACATCCCTGAAGAAGGACGACAACGGCGTTTGGCGCGGAAAGGCCAGCAAAGGCGGTGCCTCGACCAATGTCAGTCTGGATTTCCAGGGCAACGTGAACGCGGCC
>NZ_JASAUS010000204.1:0-10264 GCF_029953005.1 Bradyrhizobium sp. Mp27
GGGCGTCCGCCCCCCGTTCGCCCAACCCATCCCTCAAGCGCGTTGCAAAGTACCGGTCGTCAGGCGGTGAAAAGCCGAAGGCAATCCTGTGCGCCTCGTCAGACAAGATGTTCGGCCGCATCAATCGGACTAGAAAAACGCACTCTCACGAATAGGACGGGCTAGATCATTGGCAAAGCCCGAAATGGCTCTCGCAAGTTTGGAGCTGTCAAATCGATCCTGTTCGGCGCACCAAAGTCCGAGAATTAGACCGAGTTCGGAGTAGATCGCCTTAACTGCTTCTGGGGTGAAAACGGTTTGAGGGCAAATCTCCGAGAGCGCCCCCCGGAGATCTGATTCACTCAAAACACGAGGGTTAGGTCCGTCCAAAAACGGAGTCGAGATTGTCACACCGCTAATCGGTAACCGCGCCATCAATCCAGACCCAAAAAATGTTGTGCACGTGACCTAGAAGACGGTGGCTATAACCTCGGTGGCATAATCGTGGCGGGCCAGCGCAAAGCTGTGGAAATGTCACAAAATGACGCGCCTTGAGGGCAAAACCTCGATCTCTGTGGTGCGGGAAATCTGGAATTAGCTGGTCGGAATCCCTTGCGATCAAACGTCCCGCTAGCGCCTGCGCTTTCCGTCAAATGTGGAAACCTCCTGTACGGCATCGACAGTGGGAGAACTTGCGATACTGTGCAACCACAGAGGGAGGCGGATATCCTGAGTCGAAAGGACGCACTGCTTCGTGGTTGGCGAGCGAATCCGGCATCACTAACAATGGTGACAACGGATTTTGGCTAAGTTGCTTTCTTGGTAGCGAGAGCGGAGGACATGAAGGCGACCGGCGGAGTGCACAATCTCGGAAACCGCACGAGCACCAAATTCGGATGTGATGATCAAAGGGCAGGAAAAACTAGACTCCGCCACAAAACATAAGCCAGCGTTTATGTTTGACGGAGCCGCATACACAAAGCATCATCGGGATCCGCGTCGGCGCGGTAGTCGAGACATCTTTACCTCTCCGAGCTCTCGGCGTGCACTGTTAGATTCTTTAGAGCTACTGATATCGGATGTCCTCTCGGTTGAGGTAGTGTCCAAGTAAGATAGACCAGGCTGCCTAAAGTCCAATTTTTCAACGAATACAAAGAGGTGGTTGCCATCAATGGCGCCTTCGCCATTGCTTTGGCTCTGCTTTTAGCCGTCATCGCCTTTTTGTTCAGTGAAGAAACCCACTTGGTTATCGGCTTCCTGATAACTTTAGCCAGCCTAGGTCCAGCGTCCGCATCACTGTTGCTCCTTTGGTCACGATGGAAGTCGAACACCGAAGTCCTGCGAGAGTCCGTGGAAGCCCTCCACAAGCAACTGTTGAACCCCAGTTAACGGATACAATTTCCGAGGCTTCCTGCGACGTCAAAACACCCATCCCCGCGAATCCGATCAGCAGCATCGAGCTGGATCAAGCCGCTCGGCGAAGAACATTAGTTTCAACGGCATTGCCGGTGACCCGATTTACATGGGCACCCCACATTTCTAGAGCCTCTCTGCGTTCGGCGAGGAAATCGTGGCGTTGATAAACGGCTGCCACACCAGAGATCGTGCCGGCTTGGTGGTTTAGTATTTTGTCGGCGACGTGAGGGGCGATCCCGAGCCTTGCCATTCCAGAAACGCAGGTTCGTCGCAGATCATGAAGGCGCCATCCGGTCACGCCGGAGAGCCTGTCGATCTCTCGCTTGGCGGAACTGAAGTCCTGAAATGAGTTATCTCCCGCCCGCGAGAAGACAAATTTACCTCGCTTGGCGGCTCGGGTCAAAACCGCAATGACCTCGTCGGACAGATGCACTTCGTGCGATTTCGCATTCTTGGTGCGGTCAGAAGAAAGCTTCCAGATTCGCGTCTTCACATCAAGCTCATCCCAGGTGCAGCGCGCCACTTCTTCGCGGCGTTGGCCGGTCAAGGCCAAGACCTCGACGATGTCGCCATAGGGGCCGCCAATCTGTCTTGCTGCGAGGACGACTTGGGCGAGTTCGGCATCGCTCAACACCCTATCCCGCGTCACCTGTTTTGCCGGAAGCGGCACACCGTCGGCGGGTGACCCGTCCAGCACGGCACGGCCCACACACCACCGAAAGAAGGTCTTGATCGACTTCAGCGCCTTGTTGGCGGCGACAGGAGCTCCGCGTTGCTCTATGGCGCTCACGACATCAATAACGTCGCGTTTGCTGATCTCGTGAATGCTCCGAGTGCCCCATGCCGACCCGACCTCTCGGCGAAGCATCCGGGAGATCTCCGGCGCAGACCGATTTTGTGAAATGTGCTGCGCAATAAAAGCCTCTAGGAGATCATCAACGCGGTCTGCAACCATCCTTCGGCGAGAGTCCTTCTTCTCCGCAGCGAGGTCGCGACCGTCCAGTTTTGCGGCAAATACCTTCTGAGCGGTCACGCGAGCTTGGTTGAGGGTCACTCTGCCGTACGGTCCAATGGTATATTTGCGTAGGCGGGACCCGGCTCCCGCTGTTCGATACAATACGACGAACACCTTGCGCCCCTTCGGCGTTACCTTGACGCCGAAACCGGGACAGCCGGTGTCCCAATGAACGATGTCCTTTGATGAAATGGGAAGAGCGTCAATGGCAGTCTTGGTCAGCTTCACACGCGGCATTTGATCCCTCGACCGGCGATGCTACCTCGAACCAAAATAGGTAGCACTGCATGGGTTACGTCAGGAACAAGCGTGACCGCCCGTCGCTGTTGACGCAAGCAATATCAACGCTGTATCCACTTCCAGGAAACAACTTCCATCTCCAGCAATCTCTTCCCCGAGAACACAAGGGGAGAGGGGAAGTGAGCGTCCGCATCATCATGCCCCGTAGGTCGACCCCTTCGGCAGCGGAAACACCGGGTCTTGCGTGCGGATATTGGTCGGCCACACCACCGAGATGCGCTCGCCGGCGTTCTGCATCACCACTGGCGTCGAGCGTTCGTTCTGGCCGGACAGCGGCGTTCCCGGCGGGAAGAATTTCACGCCATAGCCCTGGATGGTGCCTCCGGCGGGAATGTCGACGTCGAGCGCGGCCTTGCGGATGGCCTCGGGATCGAAGCTGCCGTATTTCTCCTTGGCGACCGGCAGCACGTTGTTGAGCAGCAACCAGGTCTGGTTGAAACCCATCGAGCAGTGTGGCGGTACTTCGGTCGCGCCGGTCTTGGCCTTATAGCGCGTGACCATGGCGTTGGTCAGATCGCCGATACCCGGTGCGAGCTTCGCGGGATCGAGCAATTGCGCCGGCACCGGGTCGATGTTGCAGAAATTGTCGATGTCGGCGCCGAAGGTCGCGCGCAGCTTGTCGAGCTGGCTGTAGCCGGCGCCGGCGCCGAACAGCATCTTGAAGCGCAATCCGCTCTCGCGCGCCTGGCGCAGGAACAGGGTGATGTCGGGGTTGTAACCGGCATGCGAGATCACGTCGGCCTTGGCGCGCTTGATTTTCGTGACGAGCACCGAGAGGTCGGGCGCCGAGGCGGAGTAGCCTTCGCGCAGCACCACCTGGATGCCGGCCTGCTTGGCGTAGGCCTCGTCGGCCGCCGCGACGCCGACGCCATACGGGCCGTCCTCGTGGATCAGCGCGACCTTGACGTCCTTCGGATCCATACCGAGCTTGCCTTGCGCATGCTCGGCGAGGAAGCTCGCGAACGCCTGGCCATACTGGTCGGAATGGATCTGCGCGCGAAACACGTATTGCAGGTTCTTGTCCTTGAACACGGCGGTCGAGACCGCGGTCGTGATCCAGAGGATCTTCTTTTGCTGCTCGACCTTGGCCGCGAGTGGCACCGCATGCGAGCTCGCATAGACGCCGTTGAGGATGTCGATCTTCTCCTGACTGATCAGGCGTTCGGCCTCGTTGATCGCGACGTCGGGTTTGCTCTGGGAATCCGCGGCGACCGGAACAATCTTGGTCTTGCCGCCGACACCGCCTTTCTCGTTGACGAGATCGATCGCGATCTGCGCGCCGATTGACGAGGCGACCGAGCCGCCGGCGGCGAAGGGACCGGTGAGGTCGTAGATCAGCCCGATGCGCAAATTCTCGGCTTGCGCCTGGGCCCGGGTCCAATCAAGGCTGAGTGCAGCGGCGGCAGCCGCAGTGCTCTTCAGCAGCTGCCTGCGTGAAGTCGGCATCCTATCCTCCCTCAAAACCCGTCTGTTGATTGGTCTTGTTATTTTTTTGCGAATTATGGGGAGCGGGATGATGGAAAGTCAACATGGCGAAAGGTCGATAGGCAGCTCATGGCGCAGAACGCAACTGCGAAGACGGACTGCATCGTGAGATTCGCCCGACCTCAGTTGGTGTCGGAGCGCTTGGCCTCGAATACCGCAAAGCCTGCGCCGTCGAGCAACGGCACCACCCTCGCCAATCGGAATCCGGCCTGCTCCAGCAGGGATCGATATTCGGCGTCGGTGCGCTCCATGCCTGAGACATTGACCAGCATCTCCATGTCGATATGGAGTACGCGCATGGCGTCGCGATGGTCTGGCTCGATCCGTCGTTCGATCAGCAGAACCCGAGCATGTCCCGGCATTGCCGCGCGAAGATTTCGCAGGATCGCCAGCGATTGTTCGTCGTCCCAGTCATGGATGATCTGCTTCAGGATGTAGGCGTCTGCGTCTGCCGGAATGGTTTCGAAGAAGCTCCCGCCGATGATCTCACATCGGTTCCTGCCTCCAATCGCCTCCAGAGAAGCACCGGCCACGACATCGGGAAGGTCGAACAGCACGCCTTGCATGGTCGGGTGCGCGGCCAGAATCGTTGTGAGCGTGAAGCCATGTCCGCCGCCTACGTCGACGATGCGGCCTATCCCGTGAAAATCGTAGTGCTTGAGCAGCGCATTGGCCAACCGGGCTGAGCTGGTCGTCATCGTCGCGTTGAAAATCGCCGAGAGCTCGGCGTCCTCGCGCAAATAGTCGAAGACCCCGGTCCCGTGTGCGTGATCGAAGGCATGCTGGCCGGTCTGTACGGAGTGCAGGAGATGGCTCCAGGATTGCCAGTGCGACTCGCTGAGCCATAGCCGCACCACCGGACAGATCGAAGCCGGGATATCGGCGCGGAGGGTAGACCCAAGCGGTGTCAGCGCAAACTGCTTCGGAGACGTCTCGTCGAGGAGGCCGGCACCGGCCACAATGGCGCGGGCCTGCCGCCAGGTGATCCGGAATGCCAAGCTCGACGGCAACGCGCAGGGCCTGCGAAATGCGGTAACCGCCGATCAGCCTGAATATCTGGGCGAAGTCTTGAGGTGCGGGAGATTGTCCGGGAGAGATGCCTGCGTCCATCTGAGATGCTCCGCTTCATCACCGGCGAGGTACATGGCGGAGGTTGCGGCAAAACGTCAACGTGACCCAAGGTCGCTACGGGCCGGCCGCGGCGCAGCATGCTTCCTGAAGGACAAAGAGATTCTCTAAGGACAAGGAAAAGCCCACCGCTCGCGAATGAGCGGTGGGCCTGATGCCGGGACGAGCCGGTTACTGCGAGAGCTTCACGAAGGCCGGAAACTTCAGCTTGCCTTCCGCGATTTTCTCGGGCCAGACCACGACCTGCTTGCTGTCCTGCCACTGGAAGACGAGGCCGGACACGGTCGTGGGACCGGATTTGATGCCGTGGGTGAACTCGTCGTCCTTGCCGTAGAACTGGATGCGGCCGATCGTGCCCTCGTAGTCGGTCTTCTCCAGTTCAGCGACCATCTTGTCCGGATCGGTCGAGCCTGCGCGCTTGATCGCTTCGGTGATGAAGTAGACCTCGTCATAGGCGGTGTAGCCGGTATAGGCCGGCGGCGTGCCGAACCTGGCCTTGAACGCGGCCGCGAACGGCTTTGTCTTGGAGGTCACGGCGACGTCGGGCGTCGCCACCGCCAGCGACGGCACGCCGTCGGCGGCGCCATTGGTGTCCTTCCAGAAGGTCGGGCTCAGCGCCTGCGCGCTGATGCCGAACATCGGGATCGGCACCTGCTGGTTCTTCCACTGCACCGTCGGCTGCACGCCGACATGCGAGATGCCGGTGACGATCACGTCGGGCTTCTTGCCCTCGATGTTGTTGAAGATCGGCGTAAAGTCGGTGGTATCGGGCGAGAAGCGCACATGCTCCACGACCTTCAGGCCCGCCTTGGGCAGGCAGGCCTCGTAGCCGATGTCGAGCGGCTTGGTCCAGGCGGCGTCCTCGCTCATGATCGCAACCGTCTTGAACTTGAGCTTGTCGACCAGGAGATCCTTGGCGGCATCGCAGACGAGCTGGGCCTGGGCCGCCGAAGTCAGATAGCCGTGGAAGGTGTACTTGTTCCTCTCGTAGTCGTTGTGGATCGCCTTGGTGATCTCGTTAGAGGCCGCGCCCGGCGTGATCAGCGGCATCTTCAGCCGCGCCGCCCAGGGCTCGAGCGCGAGAACGACTTCGGAGATATAGCTCGCGATCACGGCGGAGACCTTGTCCTCGCTCACCGCGCGCTGGAAGGCTCGCACCGAGTCGGCCGACGAGCTCTTGTTGTCATAGGTGACGATCTCGACCTTGCGGCCGAGAATGCCGCCCTTGGCGTTGATCTCGTCGGCAGCGATCTGCGCGCCGCCCGGGGTCGCAGCACCCGCGATCGACTGCACTTCGGCGATGACGCCGATCTTGATCGGATCGTTCGACTGCGCATAGGCGGGTGCGGCAAGGCATAGCGCCAGTGCGGAGGTGAGGAGGCTGCTGCCGAGGATTGAAGGTCGCATGGTCGCTTCCCTTTCTATGTTTTTATTGATGTTGACGGACTTAAAGAAAATCGGCGCCGGCTTCGCTCGCGAAGCGGCCGGGATCGCCCTCCCAGACGATGCGGGCATGCTCCAGCACATAGACGCGGTCGGCATGCGGCAGCGCGAAGGTGACATTCTGCTCGCCGAGCAACACCGTGATCGCGGTGGTCTGCCGCAGCTTCGTCAGCGCCTTGGACAATTGCTCGAGAATGACGGGAGCGAGGCCCAGCGTCGGCTCGTCCAGGATCAGGATCTGCGGCTGCATCATCAACGCGCGGCCGATCGCGAGCATCTGCTGCTCGCCGCCGGAGAGCGTTTGTGCCATCTGGCCCTGGCGCTCCTTCAGGATCGGGAATAGCTCGAACAGCCAGGCGAGCTGCGCGGCACGCTTGTCGTCGGAGAGATGCTGGCCGCCGAGATCGAGGTTTTCGCGCACGCTCATCTCGCCGAACAGCTCGCGCGATTCCGGGCATTGCACGAGCCCGCTGCGGGCGATTTTCGCGGGGCTCGTGCCACGCAACTTGTCGGCACCGCGCGCGATTTCGCCGCTATAGGGCAGGAAGCCGGAGATGGTGTTGAACAGCGTGGTCTTGCCGGCGCCGTTGAGGCCGACGACGGAGACGAACTCGCCCTCGTGGACGTGGATCGAGACGTTCTCCAGCGCCTGCGCCTTGCCGTAGAATACGCTGACATTCTCGACCTGGAGCAAAGGCACCTTGTCCTTGAAGCTGGTCTCGGGCCGCGCATGGGTCTCGATGGCGCCGCCGAGATAGACCCGGCGCACCGTCTCGTTCTTCATGACGTCGTCGGCCTTGCCGGTGACGATTTCCTCGCCGAGATACATCGCGAGCACGCGGTCGACGAGCGCGGCGACGCTCTTGACGTTGTGGTCGACCAGCATCACCGCGCGGCCCTCGTCGCGAAAGCTGCGGATCAGGTCGGAGAAGACGTCGACCTCCGCCCGCGTCAGCCCGGCAAAGGGCTCGTCCACCAGCACGACCTTCGGGTCACGCGCGATCGCTTTCGCAAGCTCCAGCCGGCGCAGATCGGCGAAAGGCAGCGTCGGCGGGCGGCGGTTCATCACGCTGCCCAACCCGACGCGGTCGGCGATCCATTTGGCGCGCTCGACCAGCGCCTTGTCCGGGAACAGCATGAACAGGCTGTCCGGCAGCAGCGCGACCATGATGTTCTCCAGCACCGTCTGCCGGTTCAGCGGCCGCGAGTGCTGGAACACCATGCCAAAGCCTTTGCGTGCGATCTTGTGCGCGGGCAGGCCGGCGACGTTCTCGCCCTCGAAGATGACTTCGCCTGATGTCGGGCGTTCGATGCCCATCACGCTCTTCATCGCGGTCGACTTACCGGAGCCGTTCGGCCCGATCAGGCCGAAGATCTCGCCGGCGTTCACCTCGAAGCCGAGGTTCTTCACCGCCGTCAATCCACCAAAGCGTTTTGTCAGGCCGCGGACGTCGAGCACGGGCCGGTTTGCGATCATATCCATCACGAGCGCGCCTCACGCGAGAGGGCCGCTCCGAGGAAGCCGCCGGGGAAGAACAGCACGACGAGCAGCGCGACCGCCGAGACGATGAAGGTCGCGAGCTCGCCGGTGGGACGCAGGAATTCACCGGCGACGATCAGGAAGATCGCGCCGAGCGCGGCGCCAAGCACGGTGCGCCGGCCGCCGAGCACGGCGGAGACGATCACGTTCACGCCGACCGCGACGTCGACGACGGTACCGACCGAGGCGGTGCCGAAATAGAACACCAGCAGCGCGCCGGATAAACCAGAGAAGAACGCGCTGACGATGAAGGCGGCGAGCTTGTGCTTGACGATGTTGAAGCCGAGCGCGCCGGCCTGCACCGGATCCTGGCCGCTGGCCTGGAGCACGAGGCCAATCGGCGATTGCGACAGGCCGTAGAGGATCGCCGCCGAGATCGTCATGAAGCCGAGCGCGATCCAGTAATTGGCGCCGGCGTTGATGGTGATGACGTCGGGGATGGTCAGGCCGATCTCGCCGCCGGTGAGATCGGCGAACACCACGATGAAGTTCTGCAACATCAGCACCGCGACCAGCGTGGTCAGGCCGAAATACGGCCCGCGCACGCGCAAAGCCGGCAACGCCAGCACGAGGCCCGCGATGACGGAGGCCAGCGCCCCCAGCACGATGCAGAGATAAACCGACCAGCCGAACTGGGCGTTGAGAATGCCGGCGGTGTAGGCGCCGACGCCGATCAGGAAAGTGGGCCCGAAATTGACCTCGCCCGCGAAGCCGAACAGCAGGTCCCAGGCCATCGCGAACACGCCGAAATAGAACGCGACGGTGAGCAGACCGAGCACGTAGCCGGAGACGTAGAGCGGCAGCGTCGCCGCGATGATGACGAGCGCGACCGAGATGAAGAACAGGCGGGAGGTGAAGAAGGTGGACATCTCAGCGCCTCCCCAGAAGGCCCTGGGGCCGGATATACATCACGAACACGAGCAGCAGCAGCGCCGGAATGGTGCGGTAGGCCGGCGAGACCAGATAGGCCGTCAGCGTCTCGAGATAACCGACCACGAAGGCCGCGATCAGCGAGCCGGAGACGCTGCCGAGACCGCCGAGCACCACGATCGAGAACGCGCTCGCCGTCAGCGGTCCGACGCTGTAGGAGCTGCCCCCTAAGAACATGCCGAGCAGCACGCCGGCGATGCCGGCGAGGATTCCGTAGATTCCCCACACCACGACGTAGATGTTGGTGAGCTCGAGCCCGAGCAGGGTGACGCCGCGCGGGTTCATCGACGCCGCCAGCACCGCCTTGCCGGTGCGGGTGCGGTTCACGAGCAGCCACAACAGCGCGATGACGAAGCAGCACACGATGGCGGTGAAGATCTCGTTTCGCGGCGTGCGGACGCCGAGGATCTCGACCACGCCCTCGACGATCGGCAGCACGGTCTTGGCGTTGTTGGTGAAGAAATAGGCGATCAGCTCCTGGATCATGATGCCCCAGAGCAGCGTTCCCGTGAGGACGAAGATCTCCTTCTCCTCATTGGGGATGCGCCGGGAGTCCTGAATGGGCTTCACCACCGCGAAATAGGTCGCGAAGGCGGTGAGGAGGGCGACGGCGACCCCGATCAGCGCACCGGCATAGGTGCCGACGTTGAGGATGCTGGCAGCGGCCCAGGCCGCCACCGCTGCGGCTACCATGATGGCACCGTGGGAGAGGTTGAGCACGCCGGAGACGCCGAAGATCAGGGTGAAGCCGGTGGCGCCGAGAGCGTAGAGAGCGCTGATGGCAAAGCCATCGATCAATATCTGGAAAGCTCGCATCTATGATTGGCCGGGTGGCAGCCGAGCTGCCGCTTTGAGGAAAGGTGCTGCGGAGAGCCGCATGTGGAAGCTCCCGGGAGGTGGTCCCGGGAGCATTTCCTGCTAGCCCGTCCTATTCGTGAGAGTGCGGCTTTTGGGCCCGATTGATGCGGCCGCACATCTTGTCTGACGAGGCGCACAGGATTGCCTTCGGCTTTTCGCCGCCTGACGAC
>NZ_JASAUS010000205.1:0-10026 GCF_029953005.1 Bradyrhizobium sp. Mp27
CTCCGTCGTTGCCGCCTCCATACCCCCCGCCAACGATTTGCAAACACGTTGATCAACAGACTGCAATCCCCACGCCAAACCTTTGCGAGTGGGACGCGAACGTCGCTTACGCTGCTTGGAGGCGAAGGTCGACCGCTTCGCGTGGCGCGGCCTCGGCCGCGCCACGGCCTTTTTGAGGATTTCCACGAGGCAGCCGACGGCGTCTTGGCGGTTGCGCTCCTGGGTGCGGAAGCGCTGGGCGTGGATCACGATGACGCCGCCCTTGGTCATGCGCTGGCCGGCGATGCGGGCGAGCCGGATCGCGGCATCCTCGGGCAAGGTTAGCTTGCGCGTGTCGAAGCGCAGCTGGGCCGAGGTCGAGACCTTGTTGACGTTCTGCCCGCCCGGGCCGGAGGCGCGGACAAAGCCGATCTCGAGTCGTCCTCGTCGATGACGAGTTCGCGGGATATCCGCAGCATGATGGCACCGTTCGTGATGTCCGGACATATCGCGGACGTCCACGTTCGGCAAATGGCGGTCATGGGAAATGCAAATGGCCGGGGCGGGCCCGGCCATTTCAGGAAGCAAGAAGCGGTCAGTTCGACTGCTAGTTCGAATTGCTAATTCGACTTGGGCGACGTGGCCGCCGGTTGCGCGGCGGCCTGCGGGGCGCGGCCGACGACGACCGTCAGCAGGCCCTGGCCCCAGAGCCGCTCGGCGGCGACCTTGGCATCATCCAGCGTCACCGCATCGACGAGGGCATTGCGCTTCTCGATATAGTCGATCGGCAGCTTGTCCTGCTGGTACTGCAGCAGCGCCTGGGCGAGCTTGGAGGAGGTGTCGAGCGCCAGCATCTGCGAGCCCTTGAGGTAGGACTTGGCCTCGTCGAGCTCCTTCTGCGTCGGGCCCTCCTCGGCGATGCGGCGTACCTCCTTCTCGATGGCGTCGATGGTGTCGCCGGCACGGTCGGCGCGGGTGCCGGTATTGCCGATAACGACCGCCGAATGCTCCATCCAGAGCAGCGATTCGAACACCGAATAGGCGAGGCCACGCTTCTCGCGCACCTCGCGATAGAGCCGCGACGACAGTCCGCCGCCGCCGAGGATGTGGTTGACGACATCGGCCGCCATGAAGTTGGGATCGCTGCGCTTCACGCCGGGGCCACCGAAGGTGATGACGGTCTGCGGCACGTCCAGTGGAACGAAGGCGCGCTGTGGCGGCTTGGCCGCCTCGATGTCGGGAACCGGCGTGAGTTTGGCTTTTGCGGGCAGGCTGCCAAAAGTGTGGTCGAGCAGCTTGCCGAGGGTCTCGGGATCGACGTCGCCGACCACCGCGATCTTCAGCCCATCCTTGGCGAGCACGCGGCCGACATAATCCTTCAGATCGGCGACCGTGAGGGTCGGCACGCTGTCCAGCGTGCCATTGGTCTGCCGGCCATAGGGATGGTCGCCGAACGCGACCTCCAGGAATTTGCGGCTCGCCAGCGACGACGGATTGGTGGTCTCGCGGCGCAGGCCCGAGATCACCTGTGAGCGGATGCGCTCGACGTCGGCGGTGTCGAAATGCGGCGAGGTCAGCGCGCTCCTGAGCAGGTCGAAGGCCTCGTCCTTGTTGTCGCGCAGCATCCGCAGGCTGCCGCGGAACGTATCGCGGGTGGCGCTGAAGGAGAGCTCGATGGCGCGGCGGTCGAGCCGCTCATGGAAAGTCTTGGAGTCGAGATCGCCGGAGCCTTCGTCGAGGAGGTCGCCGACCAGATTGGCGACGCCGGACTTGTCCCTGGGGTCCTGCGCCGAGCCGCCGGCAAAGGAATATTCCATGGCGATCAGCGGCACCGTCGCATCCTGTACGAACCAGGCTTCGATGCCGCCCGGCGAAGTGAGGTGCTGGATTTTTGCGGCCGCCTGTGACGGCGAGACCGTAGCCAGCGCGAGCGCCGCGCCGGTGGCAAGCGAGAATGCAACGCGTCGAAGGAAGGGATAGGTCACGAACGCTTCTCCTCGCGCTTGGCGGCACTGGTGTCCTTGATCAGATAGCCCGTCACCGAACGCTTCTTCTCGAGCCATTTCTGCGCGACGGCGCGCACCTGTTCGGCGGTGACCGCGCGGATGCGGTCCGGCCAACTCCTGATGTCCTCGATCGACAGGCCTGTGGTCAGGGCGCCGCCATACCAGCTCGCCAGCACGGCCTGATCGTCCTGGGCGTAGATCGCTTCCGCAATGAGCTGGGTCTTCACCCGCTCCAGGTCCTCGGCGCGGATCGGGTTCTGCGCGATGTCTGCGATGACGCCGTCGATCACCTGCTCGACCTCGGCAAAGCTGACGCCGGGCTTCGGCGCGGCCGAGATCGAGAACTGGGTCGGGTCGAGCGAGATGCTCGAATAGCTGGCGCTGGCGGAGACCGCGAGCGGCTTGTCGACCACGAGGGCGCGGTAGAGATAGGAATTGCTGCCGCTGCCCATCAGCTGCGCCAGCACGTCGAGGGCTGCGCTCTCGCCGGCTGCGGCCGTCGTTGCGGAAGGTGCCAGATAGTAGCGGCGCAGGCTCGGCTGCTCCACGAGCGGGTCGGCCAGCGTGACGGTGCGCGGGGCGGCGGGCTCGGGCTCCTGCGGGCGCACGCGGCGCGCCGGTATCGCGGGCTGGGCCGGAATGGCGCCGAAATTGCGCTCGACCAGCGGACGGATGTCGGCGGCTTCCACGTCGCCGGCGATCACCAGGATCGCGTTGTTCGGCGCGTAGAAGCGGCGGTAGAAGGCCAGCGCGTCCTCGCGATCGAGCTTCTCGATCTCTTGCCGCCAACCGATGATCGGCCGTCCATAGGGGTGATTGAGATAGAGCGCTCTCTCGATCTGTTCGTTCAACCGCGCTCCGGGGCTGTTGGCGACCCGCATGTTGTACTCTTCGAGCACGACGTCGCGTTCCGGCAGCACGTCCTCATTCTTGAGGATCAGGCCGGTCATGCGATCGGCCTCGAACTCCATCATGGTCGGCAACTGCTCCTTCGGCACGCGCTGGTAGTAGTTGGTGCCGTCGACCGAGGTCGAGGCGTTATCGTTGCCGCCGACCCGAAACACGTTTTGGGAGAATTCGCCGAGCGGGTGCTTCTCCGTGCCCTTAAACATCAGGTGTTCGAGAAAATGGGCGAGCCCGGATTTGCCCGGCTCCTCATCTGCGGAGCCCACTTTGTACCAGATCATCTGCGTCACCACCGGTGTCCGATGGTCAGGGATTACGACCACCTGCAGGCCGTTGCCAAGCGTAAAGCTGGTGAGGGGCATGGACTTCGCAAGAGTCTCGGCTGAGGCGCCATCTATTAAGAAGGCGCGCATCAGCACCAGTGCTAGAACGCAAACGACCGTTCGAGGTGAGGACGTCGGCAGCATTGACAGCAGTCGCTGTCGAATTTTCGAAAGGAAAGACCGATCGTGCGGCCGATTGGACGCGGCATCATTATCAATATCGTTCGTCAGCTGCGGGATCGGGACGGCTTTTTGCAAGCTACATTGCATTTCGGTCTGGATGAGGAATGAGGTCATCATCGAAGTCATCTAGAGGATGCTCCATGCTTTTGGCTATCAATCGACAGATCGCGCTTGCTCCAGGGGATACCATCGGCCGGCGCGTCGGCGGCTAACCCAAAAGCATCAGTCGTGCCAAAGAAGAAACTGTTTAAATTACAGCGTGGTCACCCGAAGCACTCTGTCCGTATCTTTACACATCGTCGTACATCAGACACGGTGTGGCTATCTAGGGACCCCTCTTTTGCGGACCCGCTTGGCGTTACTGGTGCCGACCACTATGTGTAGCAGGAGACTCTAGAATGGCATGATCGAGTGCATGGGTGGCCGCGATCAGCGCCAGTCCGAGAGCTTGTGCAAGGTCCCCGTGCAGTGCCACAAGCGCGCGAGTTTTCATGCGCTAGACTAAACATGCGATGGCAATTCCTCGTGACGTCGAGGGGACAGTTTTGCACCGCGCGCGACATCAAGCATTCACGTGTCGAAAATCGTCGCGATGTTTCTTTTTCTGATAAAAGCGGCGGCATTTGTGAATGCGGTCGGTCAGGCGCCCATGCTCTCGCGTAATTCTGGATTTAATCCCGCTGAGACAATCGATTGGCGCCGGCGCTTCGAGATTCTTGGTGTGCGATCGTTCTTAGTCCGCCTGCCGAAGAGGATGCAGCTGTCCCCACCAGATGTTCGACATGGATTTGAAAACTCACTCGAATGAGCAAAGCGCGTAAGGCTTTCCTCCGGACGCGGCGGTTCTCTGCCATAGGCAAAACCCGCCGACATTCGACTTCTAGCGCCCCCTTACCTGTTCTGACCACGTTGGGCGGAAGTCGTTAGGGTCCTCTGCGCCTTCGGCAGAAACCAGATGCGAACTTGACTGAAGAACTCCTAGTGCCAGTGGGGCATGCTCATGCGCGACCAACTCGGGCAGGCGAGCATGTCCTGATGTGCAGGCTTGCCTCGACGGCGGTGCGGTCAAGATCGAGCCGAAGCGGCATAATGTTGATGAACAGGCCCATCGTGCGGCGGCACCGGCGCCGCCATGCATGCGGCCGAACAGCACCGTGCGAACACCACCTGCTCACGGCCGCTGCTGCGCGCGACCACCTACCCCACACCAGGTGGCAGAGGCTAGCCAGGGTCACATCAAGCCGCCGCGCCTGGCCGCGCACCCGCGCATCCTGCGGCAGCGTCCGCCGTCCCTCCGTGATCCCGCTGCCGTCGCCGTCGGACCTCGCTTAAGCCGAACGGCCGGCCCGGCTCAACCATATCTGCGAGCCACGTCCGGAAGAACTCCTCATGCGCCTTTGCATTAACGCTCACGCGCGCCTCCGTCACCACATTGCAAAAGGGATGTGGGATTATCAGGCTATGCTCATGTCCCTCCAGCACGGCCAAATAGCTCTAGGGCTACGGAGATGCGGCCAGCGGTGTTTTAGGCTCCCCTTCCGCCGAGAGCGGACCGAACTCGATGGCCTGCCGCTCGAACAAACTGCGACGTAACCTGCGGGTACGCCGGCGATCAGCGATACGAGCACCGCGCCAAGCGATATCACGACGCTATTGGCGACCGGCGTCAGGAAATCAACCTTGATGGTGCCGTAGCTTGTCGCCCCGGCCTGGGCGGCATCGAACAAAACGCGGAAGTTTTCAAATGTTGGAGTGAAGACAAAGCGCGGCGGCAAGGTCATGACCTCGGCCTGCTGCTTCAGCGACATCATCACGATCCAGACCAGGGGAAATGTCAGGATGAGCGTACAGACAACAACCAGTCCATTAAGGAACAAGCTTGCGGGCGTTAAGCGTTTGAAGCGCATTGCCAGCCTCCTCTAGCTTACGCGCTGCCGAACCAACCGCCACAATTTTACCATGGCCAAGGTCCCGAGAAGCACGATCAACCAGTTGACAACCATGAGCGCGGCACCACGCCCGAAGGCGAGGTTTTGAAAGGCTGTGATGTAGGCGCGAACCGAGAGCACGGAGGTACTGTCACCTGGACCGCCCTGGGTTGTTCCGAAGATGATATCGAACTGATTGAGCGACTCGATCAGCCGAAAGACTGCGGCGATCAGGATATACGGTGCAATGAGTGGAAGCTCAATATGGAGGAACGTCGCCCAACCCTTAGCGCCATTGATCCGCGCGGCTTCTCTGATCTCCTCGTTAATGCCCTGCAAACCGGCGAAGATGATGAGCGCAAAAAATGGTGTGTAAGTCCATATGTCGATGAGAACTAGCGAGAACATCGCCGTACCGGCGTCCGAAATCCAGGCGAAGCGGCCGATCCCGACGAGCGAAAGCAAATAGTTCAGAATCCCGTTTTGTGGATCCATCATTGTGGTCCACATCAGGGCGACGCTCATGGGCGGCAATACCAACGGAAGGAGAATGACAGGCCGCATCAATTGTGCAAGAAACACGCGGCTTGCGAACAATTTGGCGAGCGCAAGCCCAGAGAACGCTTCCGCGAGGACCGCGGAGCAGGCATACACCGTGGTCGCCCGCATGCTGTTCCAGAAATCTTGAGTCTTGATTGCCACTTCATAGTTGGTGACCCCAATGAAACGAACCAGGGGACGGCCAAACTTGAGATCGGTCAGCGATTGGAAGACGCCATAGAAAAACAGAAAAAGAAATCCGAGCAGTATGATGATCGCGGGAGCAATCGCAGCAAGGCTCCACCAGTCAAGAGCATGCTGCCCGGCGCTTTGCACCTGCTCTTTTTTGGGCGGTGCCAGTTGGCCTACCGATGATTGTAGCATCACGGTTGCGTCGATGCCTCGAAGGTTCATCGCTCACTTCTCGAAAGATACGCGGGGGTAGTGGAGGCGGCAATCCGGTGATGCCGCTCCCCGGTTGCCTTACATGGAGGAGCGAATCTCGGAGGCGAGGTCGGCCAATGTCGCCTTCACGTCCGCACCATTAACCATCTTCTGCATGGCAACTGCCCAGGCGTTCATGGCCTCGGCAAACCCTACGCGCGGCGTAAAGGCGAGCGCAGCCCGGTCCTGAACACTCTTGAAGGTATCCACGAAATTTGTGAATTCCGGTTTAGCCGCATAGTCGAGCCAAACCTTGTCGCTCCAGGTCGAAGCGCGCGGCGAGTTGACGAGCTTGCCGGCGATGGCACCGTTCAGCTCGACCTGCTTTGACGTCCCCCACTGAATGAAGAGCCAGGCCGCTCCCTTTTTCTGGGAAGCAGCATTCATGGCCAGGGACCAGATCCAGATGTTCGATTCGAAAGTCTTGCCGTTCGGAGCTCGCAGTGGCGGAGCGAAGGCAATCTTGCCCGAAGCGGGCTTGCCGGCAACATCGTTCCAGAACCCGAACATGTTAGAATCGATCGCCATCGCTGTCCGACCCGAATTGATGCCATCGACCACTTGGTACCAGTTGTCGTTGGCAAAGGATGGGGCAGCACACCTCTTGATCATCTCCACGTAGTCTTTGTGGAAGGCGATCGACTCGGGAGAATCGAGACCGGTTTCCAACTTGCCGTCCTTGACGACGAAGTCGTGTACACCATAGGACTTGGCGATTGAGATCGCGGCCGTGTGGATGCTGCTCCAAAAGCGCACTCCTCGCACACCCAGGGGCGTGATCGCGGGATCGGCAGATTTTAGCTTTTCGCATGCCGCCGACATTTCCGGCGGGGTTGTCGGAACCTTGATACCGTGTTTGTCAAGAATGTCCTTACGGTAGAACAATTGGATGTTTTCGAACCCGTGCGGGATGGCCCACACCTGACCCCGGCCCGGTTCGATCTGCCCGCCATTGACTTGCCAAGTCAGCGCGTCACGCAATGCGGGGAAGAAGTCCTTGTAGTCATAGCTTGCCGATGTGAGCTTAGGGTCGTTCAGATAGCGGTCGAGCGGCTCAAGCAGTTGACCGGGCGCAAGATCCCAAGCCGGTTGAATTCCTGTGCCGACGACATCCCACGAGGGCGATTTTGTGCTCAGCTGGATGGTCAGCTTATTCCAATAGGCATCGTCCGGATAAAGCTCGGGCGTCACCTTGATGCCCGTCAACTTCTCGAACTCAGGAAGCTGTGCTGCAACCGCGTCAGCATATGGATGGATGTCGTAAGCCCAAACGATCGAAGCGCCCTCGAACTGGCGCCAGTTGATATCCTCCGCTTTGGCCTGGCCGAAAGATGCGGCCGCACCGGACAAGAGAGTTGAGCAAATCAGAGCGGCTTTGACGAAATGGTAAGAATGGCCGCGCGGTGCGGCTAGCGTCCTTGGCATTGGTCCCTCCTCTGGGCTCTTCGGCCCTCAAGTTCACGTGCCTGTCGTCTTCCAGGGCCGCGAGTGTTGGTAACGCTAGCCGTGATTTTCCGCCCTTATGCACCCATTCAGATCGAAGTTGGGTATTTTTGGGTAAGTCAAGAAAACAGCGTTACAGCAGCCGTTGCAAAAGCCATGGGGAGATGATCAATGCAGGCCCATGTTCAGACCCCGCGCCAGCCTACAAACGAGGGCCGAGCCGGGCCAACCGCCCGAGCTGATGCATAGTAGCTCGTTCGAATCCCTCTGTTAATCTCACCTTGCGGCACGGACGCCTCGATCTTGTTCTTGATTGTGCTGCTTTTAAGAGGGACGAGTGCTTGATGCATTGCCGCAACCTTTCTCGATCCGCAAACAATCTGGTCTCTCAACCCGCCATATTGCAGGACGAAGCTCGAGCGCGACCGCGAGCATCAGCAACAAGGCGTTGCGGATTAGGCCCAACGAAAGCCTCAGCCAGGCTGAGGGTGAGGCGGAGATTGTGGTCGACGGCGGTGAAGGCGATGTTGGCGGCGTCCCCCTCCCGGCCCTTTGAGATGGCAGCGACCGAGATGCCCGTCGCTCTTCATGTGGCCATTCACGGCTCGATGACTGAGAGGCGCCTGAGCCGATGCGCAGATAAGATTGCCGCAACTTAAGGCCGCACTCGCGGGCCAGCCGATTGGTTAATCGCCGCATATTCCAGCTTGGCATCGGTCGGGAGGTGATGGTCTTGGGCTGAACGGTGGTCTCCACCGTCGCTGCTTGAGATCGCGCGTCCGCAACGCGCCGGTCTCATGCGCCCCCTCAAGCTCTCGGCCAGCAAGAGCTCCAGCTTGTCACCGAGCCGCTTACGTCAATGGCCAAGCGTGCCCGTTACGCAAGCTGGCGCCCTCGTCAGTCCGAACGCCTACGTGGGCGTAGGAAGAATCGGATCAAGCTCCTCCTGCTCGAGGATCTTGGATCCATCTTTGGCCAAGTATGCCGCCAGTGAAGCGATGCCGGAGTTTGGTGGGCAACGAGCGGGTGCGGACTTTTTGGTCGGCGCCCGCCCCGAGATGCGGCAGGATCGGTCGTCCGACGGCGCGCTCCATCGTGTGGAATATCCAGGTGCCGTCCGGATCGATATCCGACCAGTGAAAGATCGGGGTTTGTTCGGACACCATTGCCGAGATCGTGCGCAGGGCCTGTTGGCTGGCAAGCGAGGGATACCCGCCAACATACAGCGTAGCACCCAGTCGAGCGGCGTCGGCCTCGGCGACGTGCCTGTTGAAGCTTGCCAAGTTTTCGATCGTCAAAACATACGCCGGCGGCTCCCGGAAGCGGACATGATCTGCCTCCTTAGGCGCGATCCCGAGATGAGCGGAGTGGCTCCGGAGAGATCGGCCCCAAGAAGATCGATCTTACCCGCGATCAGCAGCGGCGGGGCAAAGCGTTCCAGCCCGATCGCCCGCAGTGCCTCGCGGGGCCGCGCGCCCGGAGGAAACTCGAGGACGCCACTCAGGAGCCGAACCACGACGCCTTCAACGCGTTCCAGCGTCTTGCTGTGCCTCACCGTCCGTCGCGAGAAGGTCTTATAGTCCACGTCGAGATGCTTGTTGTCCAGGATGGCCTGGGCGAGATCGAAGGCGTGGCGCAACGTATCGACATCGGACGAAGCGACCCGCGGGCTACCGCTCCCGGTCGATCAACGACGGATCGACTGGTGCGCGCATCCGCACCTGAAGCGGTGGTTCGATCTGGTCAAGGCAGGCCGGGCGTGATCCGCGCGCAGCGGCGTTCATCGAACCATGATCGCCGCCCGGCGCGACCCTAACGATCAGCTGGCCGGCGTATGGTAGCCTTTCGGTTGCCATGCGCGACCCTTGAGGCGATCCATGGCCATGATCGAGTCCGCCGCCCCATCCGCGCCGCAAGTCCAGCGACATGGCTCGATCTTTGACTGTAGGAGGCGCTTCATCCAGAATAAGAGTTTAGGACTTTGGTTCTTTGAATGCCTTCTTCTTCAAGGCGGATAAATAATTTCCTCGAACTCTTGGACGAGATTTACCGGCCAAGCGCATTTCTAGCGTCACAACAAGTTCCTCAAATTTTTTGCGTGTTGCGCCCGCCAGAGGTCGTTGCCGATAATAGCTGTACAGGCGCTCGGTTATGACAGCTGTCAAGAGCTGGCCCCGCAAATTCGGACAGTAGCTTGAGTGGATTTTCTGCCTGACAGCGGCGAGGATTCTTGCTGCGAATCAGGAGCGAAGATGACGAAGAAGAGCCGCCGGA
>NZ_JASAUS010000206.1:0-9786 GCF_029953005.1 Bradyrhizobium sp. Mp27
TCCGGCGGCTCTTCTTCGTCATCTTCGCTCCTGATTCGCAGCAAGAATCCTCGCCGCTGTCAGGCAGAAAATCCACTCAAGCTACTGTCCGAATTTGCGGGGCCAGCTCTAGGTCGACATGGTCGCCCATGGCGGCACGTCGGTGGCTGGCTCGTTCATCCAGACCCTGACGATGGTCGATGTCGCCACGGGCTGGACGGAGTGCCTGCCATTGTTGACGCGGGAAGGTTCGCTGGTCGTCGAGGCGATCAACCGCGCACAGGGCCTGTTCCCGTGGCTCTTGCGCGGCGTGGACTTCGACAACGACAGCGCCTTCATGAACGATGTCGTCGTGCCATGGTGCCGCGAACAGAAGCTCGAAGTCACACGCTCGCGCGCGTACAAAAAGAATGATCAAGCGTTCGTCGAGCAGAAGAATGGTGCCGTCGTCCGCCGCCTCATGGGCTATGGCCGCTTCGATGGCGTCGAGACGGTGCGCGTAATGGGCCGCCTCTACGCGGCGGCACGGCTTTACGTCAACTTCTTCCAGCCGTCGTTCAAGCTGAAGGAGAAGCGCCGCGAAGGGGCTAAAGTGATCAAGCGCTATCATCCCCCGTCGACGCCCTATGAGCGTGCATTGGCGCATCCCAAGGTGACCGCAGCCGTGAAGAAACGGCTGCGCGATCAGTATCGCTCGCTCGATCCGGTCGGGCTGTTGGCCGAAATTCGCGCGACCCAGGACGAACTCGGCAATCGCGTCGATCGTCGTGCCGGACAAGCGCGCTGCCTGCAAACCGCTCACGCGAGCACCGCGCCGACGCCCGCAGCGACGTTCGCGAAGACGCTCGGCAAGATGGTGACCGCCGGCGAGCCGCGCGCCACGCACCGGCGAACTCGTCGACCCTATAAAACCAGGGTTCGTATGCCGTCCAAGCTCGACCCGCATATTACTGCGATCGAGGGCTGGCTCGCAGAGCAGCCGCAACTGACGGCGCTCGCAATTGTCAGCCGGCTGAACGAGAAACACCCCGAGGAGTTCGGGACGAGACAGCATTCGATCGTGCAGCGTCTGCTCAGGGCGCTTAGGCGGAGGGCGGCCCAGCAGTTGGTCGCGGAGGAGCCGCTCGGCGACACCCCGACCGCGGCGCCATCGCCCGGGGTTGTGGACGGCTCGGGCTATGTAGGGCCCGACCCGCCCACAGCCCCTCTCGTCGAGCAAGCCGGGAAAGCTACCTGGCGCAGCCGATCGGCCGACATCGGATCGTCATCGGCAATGGCACCACCAGGGTAACATCTGCAGATTAGGCAATACGGGAGCGCAAATTTGGAAGCCGAATGCACCGCGCCGCCTGGCGACACTTTGAGGCCGTGGATGGAACTGAGATTGATGATATGCCCGCGCTGCTGACGCATGAATACCGGCAGAACAGCCGCGATTGCCCACAGCGCCCCTTTAACATTCAAGTCGACAGTGGTCTCCCATTCCACCGTGTTGATCTCGATCAGCGGGCGGACAAACATGATCCCGGCGCAGTTGATCAGCGTATCCAGCGAACCAAAATCCTGAGCGACCTTCGCGACTGTTGCCCTTACCTGCTCTTTCTGTGTCACATCGACGGGATAGACGCGGCTTTCGCCACCCGTGTTGCGTATCGCCCTTGCAACATCCTCGGCCTTCGCTTCGTTGATGTCGGCGACCGCGATCTTCGCCCTTTTGTGCGAGATCCTTTGCCGTTGCTGATCCGATGCCGCCGGCGACACCAAGAATAAGAACAACTTTGTCTTTAACGTCGCTCATCCGCCATCCCTCTACATTATGCGAAAACGTAGCTCACCGAAGTGTCGTGTTGAATGAGCCTTTTTGATCAGCGACGGCGAAAAAATGAGTCGGCTTGAGGTCACAAGCGGCAGCTATCGGCCCGGCAAAGAGCTTCCGGTATTCCCTCCAAACCGGATAAGCCGGCGCGGTCGGGCAGCGAACCTGGTCTATCCGACACTTCACGTGTCTAGCAGCTTCAATACAACCGCGCGAGATCAATTGATCTGCTATGGGTCAAAAGCAGCGGTGGACGCCACGTTGCATCGTCGTGCGGTTTGCCCCTGACAGCCGACACGACACGCGCTCAATCGACCTTCGGCTAAGGGCCATTTGCAGACTCATGCAATGCAGCAAACAGCATCGTTTCACTCAATCACCTTGTCGGCGCGCACCAACAAAACCTCCGGAACCATCACACCCATCGCCTTAGCGGTCTTGAGGTTGATTACCAGCTCGAATTTCGTCGGCTGTTCGACCGGCAGATCGGCAGGCATCGTGCCGCGCAAAAGACTCGCCGCGAATCGGGCAGTAAGGTCTGCCAAGTGATCGGAGGATGGACCGTAGCCGATAAAGCCACCTTGCTCGGCCCGCACTCCCCACTGATACATGGTTGGAAGGCGCAGTGCTGCAACTCGCTCCATAATCAGTGGACCATTGCCGTCGAGCATCCCGGAATTAAGAACATTCAGCGCCGTGGCCCCCGATGCCTGTGCCTTATCGATAGTCGCTGCAATCTCCTCAGCTCTCGTGACGCGATAGATTGAAAGCTCAACGTTGCGTGTGCGCGCCGCCTCTTGCAGGGCGCGAACCTTTGCCTCGCCTCGCAACCCCTTCACCACGCGTTCAAACCAAAGGTCGTCGGCGAGAGCCGCCATGCGGCGAATCCCGGGCACGGCTTCGATCAGGAGGTCCTGTCGTAGGCCGTCAAGCTCAGGGGCAAAAATGCTGATCCCCGTGATATTGCCACTGGGCCGGGCGAACGATTTTACCAATCCCTCCCCGACCATGTCGCCTGTGATCCCAACGATGGGAATGCTCTTGGTTGCCTGCTGTACGGCGTTAACTGCCTCGGGTCCAGCAGCATAGATGACATCGGGTTGGGCTATGACCAGCTCCGCCGCAAGTTGCGAAATCAGATCGATCTGAGATGCAAAGGCGCGGTAATCAATCCTGAGGTTTTGGCCGTCAATGAAACCAGCGCGCCGTAGTTGGTCGAAAAAACGTACGTAATATCGCGAGGATGCGGAGACAAGCAACCCAGGCGATAGGTCCGTCCCGCTTTTTGGGCCAACGCTGCGAGCGGCAACGCCACCATCGTACCGCCGGCAAGCGTTATGAACTCGCGCCGTCGCATCGCGTCGCCCTCAAGGCCGAGCGACAGTCTAACATATGCTTCAAATCCCATCGGTACTGTGCATCACAGCGAATATGCGCGCGGATGTCGCAGCTGGTCAAAAGCAGCGGTCAGCTTCTCAGTCGGGAGGCGTCAGGCTTCCTTCAGACAGCAGACGTGGCAATGGCTTCAGTGGCGTTCAGCTCAGGGCCGATATTGTTGCAAAAGTCGATTTTCGCCGATGACCAAAATTCTGCGGGCCGTGGGCGCGACTTTCGCGTACAAGATGCGGGGGACCTCACGGCCTCCCGCAAAATTCACAGGCGACTTCGGTAGCGCGATTGAGGTCATACGAATCAGCGATCGCTCGCTGCTTAGTGTTTTCGCGAAAAATCTTGAGCCCTGCAACTTTCGACTTTTGCAACACAATCGGCCACTAGGCGACATCTCATCTCATCGACTAGTCAGGGCCGCGCGAGCGAACTCGTAGCAAGTCTTATCGTGAAAGCCGTGTTACGCATTGGATCGCGCCGATACTCCGTCCGCCTCTAGCTCGTCGGCATGCTATTCCAGATGTCGCGATGCAGGTGCCACCGGCCATCCCTTTGGAGCCAAACAACGAGGTATTTTACCTTTGCCTGTCCAGAGCTGAGCTTCAGGTCGGCCTCGCCAATCTCATAAGCGGTGTCGCCGGCAACCTCGAGGTCGATCGTCTTGAGAGTGACGTCTATCAGACCGAGCGCGTCTGCCGCCGTCCGCCAAAATTCCTCGATCGGCTTTCTCCCCGAAACAATCGGCGCATCGGGCGGCAGAACCTTGGCGTCCTCGGTATAGAACGCAGCCATACCGGCATAGTCCTTGCTGGCGGCGGCTACACCAAACCTGCGATTTGCCTCATCGACTACCTGTCGAACCTGATCAGAGTTCATGACGATCCTCCAGCTCTAACAGTGTTACTCAAATCGTCTCAACTACGTTGTAGGCGGTGATAGGACGATGCAAGCCCTTGAGCATGAGTTCGCCTACCGTCTGTGTCGTGGCTCTGTCGTCGATCGCCGCGCGCACCTTGCTATCGATCAAAATCTGGCCGTCGCGCGCCTCCGCGCACAGCCGGGCCGCGAGATTGACCACCGTCCCAATCGCGCTGTACTCGCAGCGGCCCTCGAAACCGATAGGACCGAGCGTCGCATATCCGTGTGCGATGCCAATCCCAAAACCAAGCTCGTGGCTTTCCCGCCGCCATTGCTGGACAATTCAGATAGACGGCTCCGCATCGCGGCCGCCATTTGCACAGCCCGTACGCACGGATCGGGACAAGGGATCGGATCTCCGAAGATTACCATGATTCCATCCCCCATAAATCTCTCCAACGTGCCTTCAAATTCATGGACTACAGAGCCCAGGGCAGTGTGATACTCTCTCATAACGGCCATCACCTCCTCGGGCTCAGCAACTTCTGAGAAAGCGGTAAATCCTCGCAAGTCACAGAAGACTATCGTCACTTGTCTGCGGTGTGTCTCCAGGGATTCATTTGGCGAAGAAGAAAGGATGAGTTCTGCGATCTGCGGGGAAAGAAAGCGCTTCAAACGGCTAACACGTTCGATTTGCGCTACCTGTTCGGCGACACGCTGCTCAAGCGTACTATTCCACGATGCGAGCTCGGCGGCCTGGGCCTCCGCTCGATCGTGCAGTTCTTTGATGCGGAGCATGGAGTGCACGCGGGCAACCAGCGCTGCATGGTCGACAGGTTTGGTCAGATACTCGTCGGCGCCTGCGTTAAGTCCTGTGACGACATCCTGCGAGTCGGTTCGCGCCGTCACCATGATGATTGGGACAAATCCAAGTGTCGTATCGGCCTTCAGCCGCCGGCAGACCTCGAAGCCATCGATCTTCGGCATCATGACGTCGAGGAGGACAACGTCCGGCGCGATTTCACGCACGATCGCGAGAGTCTTCTCGCCATCTTCGGCCTCCATGGTCTTATAGCCTTCGGCATCGAGGCGCGCGGTAAGAAGGCAGCGATTCGTTTCGTTGTCATCCACGATCAAGATTCGGGGTGGGACATGCATCTCTGCTCCACGTCAGTACGCGCTAGAATCTCATGTTAAGTATCGGTTGATCGTCTCGAGTAGCTTTCGTGCGCTGTAGGGCTTTGCGACATAGGCATCGCAGCCGGCCGTACGCGCCTTTTCCTCGTCGCCGCCAAGCGCGTAGGAAGTGACGACGATGATTGGAATATGGCGGAGATCTGACTGCGCTTTTATCCGCCGTGTCGCCTCGTATCCGTCTAGAATAGGCAGTTGAATATCCATCAGGATCAGGTCCGGGCTTTGGGTGCGCGCCGCCACGAGCGCTTCTTCGCCGTCGTGCGCCTCGATCATTTCGTAACCGACGCTTGCAAGCAGATCGCGCAAAATCTGACGATTGTCCTCCTGATCTTCGACCACCAGTACGCGCTTGCTCATGTCTGCATCGCCTGCTGCTCGAGCCGGGCCGGCACCAGAAAAGAGAATCTCGCGCCATGGCCGAGGCGGGATTCTATCCAGATCCGTCCACCATGCATCTCCACGATGCGCTTGACTATGGCGAGGCCCAATCCCGCGCCTCCCTTTGCCTTGGTGATCGAGTTATCTACCTGCTGGAATTCCTGAAAAATTCTGGCCTGGTCCACTTCGTCGATGCCCGGTCCCGTATCCTGAACGGAAAATACGTAGGAATCCCCCCGCGCTTCTACCTCTATCCGGACCTCTCCGGCGTCGGTGAATTTGATCGCGTTACCCACGAGATTGAACAGGGCCTGAGCGAGCCTGCGTTCATCTCCTCGCGCCGGCGGCAAGCCTGGCGGCACAGCAATTCTTAAACTCAGTTTCTTGTCCGCGGCGAGCGACTCAACGGAGGTATGCACAACGTCTACCAATTCCTCGACCGAGTAGTCGGTCAGAGAAAGTCGAAGCTGTCCGGCTTCAATCTTGGAGAGGTCGAGGACGTCGTTGATGAGCCCGAGGAGATGTCTGCCGTTCCGTTGGATGCGTTCGACGGCGGATCGCATTCTCTCCGGAGGATCGCCGTATATGCCGTCGAGCATGAGCTCAGAAAAGCCGAGCACCGCGTTCAGTGGCGTCCGCAATTCATGACTCATGTTGGCGAGGAATTGCGATTTGTGACGGCTGGCCTCCTCAAGACGTCGGTAGAGCTGCTGCAACTCTTCGCAGGTCGAATTCACATGCGCCGCAAGCTCCCCGAGTTCGTCACGATTGGGGACCTCTATACGCTGGGCGAAATCGCCAGCCGCTATCCGATTCAGCCCGTGGTGAATGATGCGGACCGGTTCGATCACAGACCGGGAGATCGCATGTCCCAGGACCAGCGTAAGCACAAAGCTTGCGAGCGCGACCGCAGTGACAAGTATCTGGGATTCGGTGTAAGTTCGTCGGCTCGCATCTATGCCGGCCACCATGTCCGCTTCAGCCCGGTTGACCAATTGATTGGTCAGTCGTTCGAGCTTGTCCGCGAGAGGCCCGAGTTCCGCGAGTTCGCTCTGTTTGGCCTCAGCTGCTCGTCCGCCGCGGATGAGATCGACGATGTGTGAAACTACGGCAATGAAACGCGCATATTCTTCGCGCACTTGGTTGAGCAGCGTCACCTCGTCCTTTGCGACGAACGAGACGCGGTCAAGGTCGTAACCAAACTGGTTGATCTGCCGCAGCACAACGGCCAATGTCGCTTCGTTCGGAAAGGCGAGCGCGGTGGATACGCCATAAAGCTGTCGAAGCGTATTATGCTGCATCTGCCGATATGCCTCGATCTTCTGCTGCAGGCCAACGACCTGATTCGCCCGCTGGTCCGCTTCGCGTAGCGATAAAAGACCGATTACACCAACCGAGATCAAGAGCATCTCGATGACGAAGAAGGCCATCAGCAATTTCGTACGCAACGACGGTCGAAACTCAAAGCCGGGAAGACCGTTCTTCACCGACGCGCCGTTTTCACTTTCTCGCGACGTTGCAGGGAGCGGGCGCTGACCAAGAAACGACGTCGAATCAGCTCCCAAGTTCACGTCGAACCTCGTTGAGGAATCGCCAGTCTGCTGCATCCGCGATAATCTTTGCAGGATTCGATTTGAGCATCCTCGCCTCTCGCAGGCGAAGCGCGTAAAAACGGATTGTGTCTTCAGGGTCGTATTCGCGCCAGCGGTTGTACGGCACATCCGCAAGAGTCTGAACCGCATAGTCGTGGCGAGGCGTGAAGCCCCCATCTACCATCCGCTGCGAGACAAAGGCTGGCGCGCTTACGCACAAGTCCGTCGCCCGGAGCATGGCGCGAACTACACGTTTGGTGGCAATGGGATTCTTTCGGACGAACTCGCGATTACCCGCCAGCATGCAGCAATAATACTGCGACCATGGGCGATCCTGCGCACTGTTGACGATGACATGACCGATGTTTTGCGCGCGCAAACGCTGAGGTTCTGGGGGAAATCCGAGGAAGGCGTCGATCTTGCCCTCCGCAAACAATTCGATCGGTTTGACCTTCGCGCTCGTCACCCATTCGATATCCTTGGCGGGATCGAGTCCGACAAGCGTCGCCATCGCGCTGATGAAAACGTGCGGGCTACTGCCAAGCCCCTGCTGGCCGACGGTTCGGCCCTTCAAATCGGCAACGCTGCGTATGCCCTCTTTGGCAAATAACTCGAAGCAGCCGACATGAACCCCGGCCAAAATAGTAACGGTTGCGCCCCGATCGATCTCGAGAAGAAGCGGACCGGAGAAATGCAGGGTGAAGTCAATGTCGCCCTTCGCGATTGCTTTGGTTTGCTCCACGCCGGCGTCAGATTCAACGTAAACGACGTCTGCGAATCCCTCGGCATTTAAGAGGTCGCTCACCACGTACTGCGGAGCGATACAAATGCTCGGGTTCTTTGCAAGGCGGATTGTCGTGGTCTCTGGCGGCGGATTAGACTCTTCCGCCCTCAGCCGCGCTGCAACGCCCCCAAACAGGGCAGTGGAAGCGGCGCAGGCCCCAGCCAACAGCAAGTCGCGACGATTTGTATGCATCGGGACCTCCTCGAAAGCGCTTTAGATGAATCAGCCTCCCAGTTCACGTCGAACCCCATTGAGGAACCGCCAGTCGGCTCCATCCGCAATGAGTTTCCCAGGGCTTGATTTAATCATCCCAGCTTCGCGCAAACGAAGCGCGTAAAATCGGATTGTGTCCTCAGGATCGTACTCGCGCCAGCGGTTGTACGGCACGTCCGCAAGAGTCTGAACCGCGTAGTCCAGGCGAGGCGCGAAACCCCTATCCACCATCCGCTGCGAGACAAAGGCCGGCGCGCTCACGCACAAATCCGTGGCTCGGAGCATGGCGCGCACCACTCGCTTGGTGGCGATGGGATTCTTTCGAACGAATTCGCGATTGCCCGCCAGCATACAGCAAAAATACTGCGACCATGGGCGATCTTGCGCACTGTTGACGATGACACGACCGATGTTTTGCGCGCGCAAGCGCTGAGGTTCTGGGGGAAATCCGAGGAAGGCGTCGATCTTGCCCTCCGCAAACAATTCGATCGGTCTGACCTTCGCGCTCGTCACCCATTCGATATCCTTGGCGGGATCGAGCCCAACAAGTGTTGCCATCGCGCTCAAAAATACATGCGGGGGTGACTCAAGCGATTGGATGCCGACGGTTCGACCCTTCAAGTCGGCGACGCTACGTATGCCCTCCCTGGCGAAGAGCTCGAAGCAGCCGACGTGGATCCCGGCCAGAATGGTAGTGCTCAAGCCTCGATCGATCTCAAGAAGGAGTGGACCAGAGAAATTCAGGACGAAGTCGACATCGCTATTTTTCCAGATAGCTTTGTCTTGTGCAGGGCCGCTACCAACGAATCCGGTTTCGACGTGAACGACGTTTGCGAATCCCTCGGCATTCAGCAGATCGCTTACTACGTACACAGGCGCGATGCAGAGGCTTGGGCTCTTCGCGAGGCGGATGGTATTGGTTTCTGGCGGGGGGGCGGTTTCTTCGGCCTTGAGCCGAGCGGCGGCACTCCAGAATAGAGCTGCGGAAGCGGCGTAGGCTCCGGAGAATAGAAAATCGCGACGGTTCGCAAGCATTGGAACCTCCTCGAACCACCACTGCGATAACAGCGGGGGCGTCGGGGCGATGTGATTTGCGTGGGGCAAAATGGCCCCGCTGGGTACAAAGATAGCATGGTAAAGATGTGCTGGATATGACCGGGCGTCTGACGTTTCCTAGTAGTCGGATAATCTTTAAGCGGTGATGTCATGGGAGGCGCGTTCGGCTGCCATGGTCGGCTTCGGGTCAAAAACCGGCATTACTCTGATTGAGCGGAGACTTTCTGCTCAAACCCCAAAAGCCGACGTCGGCGCCTTTATGATGGGGGGACGCCCCGCCGACGGCATCGATGTGCCGAAGTGGAGGTGTTTAGCGGCTGCAACGCAAGAACCGCGCGATCCAGCGCGCCAAGTATGCTACGGCACATCACCGCTCTCCCTGAGGGAGCGCGGCGCTGATTAACTCTGCCGCCTTTTAGCTGCACGTTTGATTTGCTCTGCCTCAAATAGCGTCCGACCAAAAGAAAAGCCCGGCAGTGATGCCGGGCTTGAGGTCATGAAAAACGTTTACGTGATGCAGGTTA
>NZ_JASAUS010000207.1:0-9723 GCF_029953005.1 Bradyrhizobium sp. Mp27
AGCAACAAATGTCGAATACTTTATCTGTCATGTCTCCTGGTGAGGTAAATGAATATAAAGATGCTTTAAGAGAACTTGCTATTCAACAAGGCGCAGATACGAAATACTCCGCATTAGAAGCCGCACAGGCACAAGAAGAACTTTTAAAGGCAGGTCTTTCAGTTAAAGATGTTATAAATGGCGGATTGTCTGGAGCGCTTTCATTAGCAACAGCTGGCGAGTTAGATTTAGCGTCAGCGGCAGAAATTGCAGCTACAGTTTTAAATGCGTTCAAGGATGATAATTTAAGCGTGGCGGATGCGGCAAACATTCTAGCTGGTGCAGCAAATGCTTCTGCCACAGGTGTAGAAGAAATGAAGATGTCTTTACAACAAGTTTCTGCTGTTGCCAGTGGTGTTGGTCTCTCATTTGACGATACATCAACAATGTTAGCGGTATTTGCGCAGAATGGTTTAAAAGGTTCTGATGCAGGTACCTCTCTAAAAACGATGCTACAAAGGTTGCATCCTACAACAAAAGCGGCATGGCAACAATTTGATTCCCTTGGTTTAAGCATTGTGGACAATGAAACTGCTATGAAAGTATTGCAAGAAAATGGTGTTAAACCACTCTCGAATGATACAGACAAATTAATGGGACAAATTCAAGATTTAGCTAAAAGTTTGGCAGGTCCAAAGGCAAGTGCTTCTAAAGTGAACAAAGAATTTGAAGAATTGACCGTTTCCACTGGCGCAGTCCACTCCGCATTTTATGATACAAACGGGGAATTAAAATCAGCAGAAGAAATATCTGGTCTATTGCAAAGTAGTCTAAAAGATTTGAACTCCGAACAGCGTAGTGCAGCGCTAGGTGCTATGTTTGGCTCCGATGCAGTTCGTGCTGGGAATATTGCTTATCGTGAAGGCGCGGATGGAATAAAGAAAATGCGCACTGAAATGGGAAAAGTAACTGCTGATGACGTAGCTAAAATGAAAATGGATAATCTGAAAGGTACTATTGAAGAAATTTCTGGTGCAATTGAGACCTTTGCTATCAGCATTGGAACATCATTGACTCCGGTATTACGTGGTCTAGGAAAGTACATTCAAAAAGCAGCAGATTGGTTCAATGGATTGAATGATAGTACTAAAACGGTTATCTCTACAGCTGGAGTAGTTGCGGTAGCGATTCCGGTTGCTGGACTAGCATTTGGATTTATTGCAAAAGGGGCAGCGGCTGCTATCTCACCTGTAAAGAAATTAACAGCAGCGTTAGCAGAAAACTCTGTTGCTGCTGGAACTAATGCTGCGACTACTCAACTTGCTGGAAATGCTTTGCCAGTCGGTGGAGGAAAAGGTAAAGGTTTCTTAGGTAAAGCTGGCTCATTTTTTAAAGGAAGCAAAGGAGCAAAAGCATTATCTACAGCTGATATGGCAGGCGATATTGCGAGTTATAGCAAATTCGGAAAAATCGGGGCTGGTTTGAAAGGCGTCGGGAAGGCATTACCTGGTCTAGGAATTGCATTATCTGCAACACAACTTATTGGTATTAATAAGAAAAATGCTGGCGATAAAGCTGGTAGCGCTGGTGGGAGCTTAGCTGGCGGGGCAGCAGGAGCCGCTATAGGAACAGCAATTGCTCCAGGAATTGGAACAGCTGTAGGTGCGGCAATAGGAGGTATTGCTGGAACTAAATTTGGGCAGGCATTCGGTAAAAAAGTTCAAAAAGAATTTCCAGAATATCAACAGAAATTTGTAGATATGTGGGATGGATTGTCAGATTCTGCTAAAAAACATCCTATACTATTAGCACCTGTTAATCAAATCAATGATCAAATAAAAATAGCTAAGGTTGGGTATGCGGAAATTAAAAAGGCATTTTCCAATCCTTTAAAAACAGATGTATCTGGAAAAGGTATTAGCAAAGATACAGCAAAAAATGTAAACTCATATAAAACTATGTCTCAAAACGCAATCTCTGAATTAAAGTATTTGGAAATGTCCGGGGATGTAATCACTAAATCAACATCTGATAAAATTAGCAAAAATTATAATGGGATGGTTGCGTTAGTCGAGAAATCTTTTGAGAAGACTAAAAAAAGTACTGATAAGAATTTAAATACTTTGTCAAAGAATAGCATGTTATCAGAAGCAGACATAAAAGCGGTTAAAGAGAAGCAAGCAAAAATACAAAAATTGTCATTAGATGAAGTGAAGAAAAACAACGAACAAATTCAAAAGCTAAATGAAGACATGGCTACTAAAAATGCTAATATTACAAAGAAAGAGAAAGCAGACATAAAAGCAATTAACGCAAAAGCCGCAAAGGAAGGTAGAGTTTTAACTGCTTCGGAGGAACAGCAAATTACGAGCATCAAACGTAATGCTGCAAATCAACGTAAAACTAGTAATCAAATATATAGTAATCAAATTCAAGCAATATCTAAAAAACAAGAAACTGCTGTGGTTAGTTCTTTGAGTAAGTCTGCAAAAGAGCAAAAATTAATTTTAGGAAAACTGAAAGACAGTAGTGGAAAATTAAGTACAGAACAAGCTTCGAAAGTGGTTAGCGAATCGAAGAGAGCAAAAGATGGAGCAGTAAAAGAAGCTAACAAGAAATATAAGGATGTAGTTGCTGCAGCTGATAAAGAATACTATGTAAATGGAACTATTACGAAAAAGCAACATGATGATATTGTAAAAAAAGCTAGGAGCCAAAAGAATAAAACCGTAAAAGCGGCAACTGAAATGCATGAACAAGTAGTCAGTCAAGGTCAATCACAAGCTACTGGTCATTTAAACCAAGTTGACTGGGAAACAGGTCAATCATTATCGAAATGGGATAATTTTAAAGTTAATTTAGCGGGTGTGATTAACTCTGTCACCGGTGGAATAAATAAAGTATTAAAATTCTTTAGTTTACCTACCATACCAGAATGGAAGCCAAAAGGTTATAATAATGACACAAAAAAAATAAATACTAGCAAAAGAACTTCCTACGGTAGTAACCTTGCAATGGATTATACAGGTTCTAACAATGCATCTGGACAAATCATGGCTGGTGAAGAAGGTTTTGAAATTGCCTACAATAAGCGTCAAGCTCAAGCACAAATTTTAGGTGCAAATGGCGCAGAAATTACACATGTTGCACCAGGTACTAAAATTTTGAACCATGCAGATTCGAAAAAAGTCATGCAAGGTGGTCTTGGTAAAACATTACCTGGATTTGCAAGTGGCAATTCAACGATCAATGATTTCTTGAGTGACGCTTGGGATGGGACAAAAGCGGTAGCTGGAAAAGTAGTTGATTTTTCTAAAAAAGCTTTTGACTGGGCAGCGCATCCTATCAAAAATTTAAATAAACTTTTTGGTGGCTTGTCTGTTGGCGTTAAAATGGGTAACGATGGTAATTTAGGTTCTGACATGCTGAACTATTTAAAAAACAGTATAGGCGCACCTTTGGAGAAAATGCTATCTGGTTTTAAAGAAACTGCGCCAGTGGCAGGACCGGCTGGGAAAGGTGCTTCGGCGTGGTCTAGTGTTATTAAGAAAGCGGCTCTAGCCATGAAAGTGGATTTGTCCGGTAGTGAATTAAAAGGCATTATTGCACAAATTCATCGTGAATCTGGCGGGAATGAAAAAATAACTCAGTCATCTGCTGTTGTGGATGTTAATACATTATCAGGCAACCCTGCTAAAGGTTTGCTTCAATATATACCGCAGACTTTTAACGCATACAGAATGAAAGGGCATAACAATATATTTTCTGGTTATGACCAGTTACTGGCATTCTTCAACAACTCGTCATGGAGAAACGATTTACCTTATGGTAAACGAGGTTGGGGACCACGAGGACATCGTAGATTTGCTAATGGTGGTTTTGTAAACAAAAATGAAATGATAGAAGTTGCTGAGAGCAATAAGCCAGAAGTAGTCATACCGCTTACTCGGAAAAATCGAGCAGTTCAATTAATCAAAAAAACAAAAGAAATCATTGGAATGAACGATGGAGGAAGTGTTGTTGTCAATAGTCCTGACAATTCTGACATGATTTTATTGCTTCAACAGCAGAATCAGATTTTAATGCAACTACTTCAAAAAAATAGTGACGTATACATGGACACAAATAAGGTCGGAAGTTTAGTGGAACCTGCAATTACAAAAATGCAGAACAATCGTATAAGTAGAAAAGACCGAGTTCAGGGGGTTAGAAAACGTGACTAAAATAGGATTTATGTACGCCGGAATTCATAGCAATGACATTCCAGCAGTTGTTAATAGTATCAAAAGAAATGCAATCAATATCACTGAGAATATCCAAGAAGTACCTGCCAAAATCGGTGGGTACTTTTTTGGTAATTCCGTTGGTACTAGAAGCTTTGACATTAATATTACGCTTATGGGGAAATCGGAAACTGAACGAGTAGAAATAGCACACGATCTTAATAACTTAATCATCCAAACTAATAGTTTTGAAAGCGAAATAATCTTTGATGATGAACCGGAATGGATTTATTACGGTCATTTTGCCCAAATGGCAGAGTTAACAGAATTACAGACAGATAATTATACAACAACCATTACATTTATATGTAGTGATCCTCGTGGATATGGAGAACAACAAGAAATTAGTTTACCAGAAAGCCCGGCTATAATCGAAGTGGCGGGTTCACAATCAACAAGTCCAATTATTCATGCGATAGCAACCGACGATTTAACTAGTCTATCATTTGCAACAGATGATGATTATATATTTCTAGGGGCTGATATTGACCCCGATACAGGACAAACAGCTGTGAAAATGTATGAGAACGTGTTGTCCGATAGAGCAAATGACATGACTTTGTGGGATGGTATTGGGCAAAGTAATATTACTTGGGAGCTAGAAAATGGTAAGCCTGCGAAAACAAGTTCATTTAAACAAACTATAAACACCATTCGTGTAAATTCCTATGGTGAAAAAACAGAAACCGCGCCTTACAAATCATGGAGAGGTCCTGTAATGAAACGAATGTTGACGTCAGAATTAGACAATTGGAAAGTCACCGCTCGATTGGCAAATATTACTCAAAAATACCCACGCGCTAGAACAAAAATAGAATTGTATTTATTAGACAAAGATAGCAAACGCATTGGTAAATTTATGATTAAAGATGCCCAAAATGGGAGAGCTATGAATTTGGGACTAGAGATTGGGAGAACAACGAAAGATAGATACCTTTTTGCTGCAACTGAGGGGAAAGTAGTTAAGAAAAAGAATACGAAAGTGGTTTATTCAAAAAAAGTACAACAAACAGTGAAGTATACAGAAAAAGGTAAAACAAAGACTAAGCAAGTTTGGAAAACAATAAACACGACGTATGAAGTCGGAAATAACTATAATGAATTTTCAGATGCGTACTTTAATCTATCTATTGAAAAGCGTGGACAGTTGTTTATTGCGGAAATAGTTAAATTGAACGATAAAGGTAGTCAAGCTTGGAAACGAACCTACAAATGGAAAGACTCAAATAACAAATTTGCTACTAAGTTAGCAGGCATCGGAATTTACATGGCCAAAATGGATATTCCAGAAGATTTTAATAATCAAACTTACAAAGACAATGATGTTGTTTTTTGCGACTTGGTTGTACAAAAAGTTAATCCAGAAGCAGATGTTAAAAATAATCCAGAGGTTATTATCCATAAAGGTGATGAGATTATGATTGATTGTGAAGCTGGGGTCATAATGAAAAACGGTTCAGTGTTCATGGAAAATTTAGCAATTGGAAGTTCATTTCCTTCGTTTTTTGGTGGCTATCAAACTCCAGTGGCTTTCAGCGAAGGAGCGGAGTGGTCCATAGAATACAGACCGACGACATATTAGGAGAGGTATAGAATGTTAACAATTCTAAATAGACAAAGAACAACTGTAGGCGTGTTATCTAATGACATGCCTTTTTCGTGTCCTTTTTGGGATGATGAGAGAAATGAGAAGCTTGAAAACTTTGATGACACATACACTGTTACCATCCCCGCAGAACATGAAATGGCTGAACATATTCACGAAGGTAATTATATTTTGTTTGAAGACGAACAAGCTAAGTTACGATTATTTCGTATTTATGAATCTGAAAACGGGTTAAATATGCAAGGACGATACATCAAAGCAACAGCAGAAAATGCATTTATTTATGATTTAAATGCAACTATTATTTCCAATAAATTACTGACTGATATAAGAGCTGACATGGCGCTTGAATATATTTTACAACAGACAGGATGGTCAATCGGTAAGAGAGAATTTGTTGGACAAATACGCACTATTGAATTTGCAGACAATATAACGGCTCAAGCTGGATTACAACAAATTATTGCAGAATATAAAGCAGAAATTGATGCTTACGTAGAAAGCTTTGGTGGTCAAATCATTAATTATAAATTTGATTTAGTTGACGAACGAGGCAACAATACTGCGAAACGATTTGAGTATGCAAGAGACATTCAAGGTCTTAAACGAGTTACAACTGATAAAACGATGTACACTGCTCTTATCCCGCTTGGTAAAGATGGTTTGACAATTAAATCAGTTAATAATGGTTTAAATTACATTTATGATGATGAAGCGAACTGGCTGTATAACGATGGTAGAGAATATTTAAAAGGGGTCATAACAAAAGATACAATAACAAATGCGCAAGCTTTAAAAGATTGGGCGATACTAGAGCTTGAAAAAGTTAATCATCCTTTATCTACGTACGAGGTAGACGTGATATTACTAGCAGAGATGTTAGGCTATGAACCACACCAAGTCACACTTGGAGACACAGTGAGAGTAGTCGACTTGGACATGGATATAACTTTATCTGCAAGAATCATAGAAAAGACAACTTCTTTTAGTGATCCGTCTAAAAACAAGGTTGTACTTGGTGATTATATTGAATTGGAAAACGTCACACCGCTGGCTATTTGGGAACTTCAAGCACAAATTGAAGAAGCTAAAAAACAAATAGAAGAAACGAAGACGTGGAAAGTAGAATTATTTAGCACTAGTGGTTCTACTTTTAAAAACAATGCTGGCACTACACAACTTATTGCAAGAGTTTATGATGGAAAAACAAACATAACGAATAGTATTGAGCGTGGTGATTTTATTTGGGAGAAAATAAATAATGATGGTACACACGACTTAGTCTGGGAAGACGCACAGATAGGCGTAGGTAATGTTGTTAATATCTCTGGAGAAGACGTTTTTATCAATGCCACTATCAGATGTTCGGTTAATCAAGGAAGTGAAGCTAGTATATTAATGATTAATGAAGAAGAAAGTTATATGTATGCTGAACTTCCACGCGAATTCCCTGCTGGGATAGAAGTAAATTTATCGGTTATGCAATGTGCGCAAATAGACGTGGAAAATGGTTACATTTATTGGTCGCAAGAATATTACGGAAGTAAAAAAAGTAAAGTCGGTGGACAACAATCATACAATATTTATAGAACTACGCTTGATGGTACTTTCGTCGATATGATGTGGGTTCTCGGCGGAGGACATGGGACTATGTTTGGCGTGGACACTTCGTCTGGTGAGGCGCACATCTGGTCTTATTATGTAACACCATTGCCCCTGGCAGAGAAGGCGATAGCAATGTTTAAATATGTCCCTTTGAAAGAACAGTTTTACGATGAGTCGATGGTATTTAAACTTGAAGCGCCTGACGGTTTCCGAGTGACATACGACAAAACAAGCGACTATGTAGTTATGAGTCCAGGCGTTTCCAATTTAAGTATTAATGTTTTTAAAAAGTCTGATTTATTTGCCGGAAGAATAGCTCCTTTATATACATTCAGGACAAGAGATTGTGGATTTACAGCTACTTTGTATACGCTGCAAGGAATGCATGTAATGTTTCCATATGCGTATTTGTCAGCAGGAGGGAGTTTTACAGGCACTGATAAAAATCAAGTTTGGTGTTGGGATATGATTAATAATAGTTTAGTTTATCATCATATTTTTCAAAAAAAATATTATCCTGCACAAGGTTCAACTAACGAATGCGAAGGAGCGTATCCATTTCTTGATGCAAATGGCAAGCGAATGATGCAGCTAAATTTAGGGCAAGGAGAGGCGGGCAAACGATACAATCGTATTTATGCTATGCCAGAAGAAAGGATGTTGGATAATGACAATTAGAGCAGCAGCGGAAATAACATTAACAGATATTAACGATGCAATAGTAGCTGGTGAAGCACCGTTAAACCCGACCACCGATTTACTGTGGATGGATAGTAGTGTGACACCAAATGTTTTGAGAAGGTGGGATGGAGAAAAATGGGTGAGTCAAACATTAGATATTAAGGAAGCAGATCCAGAAATTAACGAAAAAATAGAAGAGGCGATTACCGTTGCGAACAATGCATTGATTGAATCAGTTAGTAATCATAAACCGGTTTTTGATAAAACTCAGCCAAGCGATCCAGTCGAAGGTGACACATGGTTTAAAATAGACGAAAACACTAAAACAATTGTTGGTGTTTTTACTTGGAACGGGAATAGTTGGGTAGAATTACCTTTGGATTACAACGCATTGCGTGTGGGTAAACTTTCAGCTATCACTGCCGAGCTTGGTGATGTGAAGAGTGGTAGCATTACTGGTGCGGAATTTATTCATAACATAAATTACAAAGATAGCGACGATAATCTTTACACTGGAACTGTCAAAATGAATGATGACGGGTTCAATTCAACTTCATATTTGCCTACGGGTATAGGGTCGGCAGTATTAGAAAGCATCATCAGTACATTAGGCGGATACAAAGTTGCGCAGAAACTAATCGATGTTGCCGGGGAAAGTAGCCTAGGAAATTCTATTTTAACTAGTAAATCTCTGCAGTTTAATGAGAATGGAAATATTAAGCTTTCAATTGATGCAGATTCGTTTTATTCAACACCGTGGCAGAACCTAATATTGAATTCCGGATATTCAACAGCGGGAAGTAATACACCTCAATACAGAGTCGTATGTGTTTTTGGAATCAGATTTGCTATCTTCCGCGGCCAAGTTCAAAAATCAACCGCATGGGCATCAGCTAACGCTTTCGCTTCTGTTCCTTTTGAGGTCCAAACAACGAAAACCGCGATGGCTTACGCACCAACAAACAAAGCGAGTGGTGGGCGTGTTCATGCTTCATCAAGTAACGCGATGGGATTTATACCAGCGGAAACGAGCATTACTTATTTTGCGTTAAATCAATTATTTTATGTTTTAGATTAAAGCCGAGCAAGGCTTATTTTTTATGGGGGATGATGAAAATGTATGATGGGCTAACAAAAGTTTTTGATTATGCTTTAGCGAAAGAAATGTTCTTCGCGGCGCTCTTTGTAGCGCTTTTTATAATCTTACTAATTATCACAAAAAGAATTTGGGATGATTCAAAAATTGTAAGAATAGAAATGAAAGAAGAACGCGAAAAAGTGGAGGAAGAACGAGAGAAGCGTAATAAGGAATCGAAAGAAGAGAGAGATAAATTTATAAGTACGATGAACGAACAACAGCGATTGATGGATAGGCAAAATGACATGATGAAACAGCAACAACAATCAATTGACAGCTTGTCTAAATCAGTCGGAAAGTTAGCTCACAAAGTAGATTTGTTGGAACACAAAATAACGAAGTAAAGGATGATAGAAATGGAGTTTGGAAAAGAGTTACTAGTTTACATGACATTTTTAGTAGTTGTAACGCCTGTTTTTGTTCAGGCGATT
>NZ_JASAUS010000208.1:0-9695 GCF_029953005.1 Bradyrhizobium sp. Mp27
TGAAGCTCTTGCCCGGGAAACAAACTCAAACTAACAGTCCCTTGTCCTGCCTCGCGGGTGGAGGAATTTGACTGACCACACCCGGAGGAATTTGAAGTGACCCGCGGGGAACAACTGGGCTTCGTTCATGTGGATCTCGATGATATGGTACTTGATCCCACCCAGTCCAAACAGTGGAGATATAGGGATGGTGAATGGCAGCGCGCAACCAATTCTTCGATGTATCTCTCCAAAGCGTCGAGCGATGATGAACCTTCATCAGAGCCCGACTCGGATGGAGACTTCATGTGACGTGAGATCTCTACCAATCCATTTGAGGTGGAGCAGAGCGCAGACCAACCGACACCTGCGGCTTACGATCGAGCCTTGGACGGAGCGAAGCCCAAGCCAATTCGGCTCAAGCCGTGAGGTGCACTGTACTGGCGGCGGTTTACGAGAGCTGGTGCCTATAATAGCACAAAAGAAAACCCCGGCTTCCAGCCGGAGTTTTCGACTCCCGCCCGGGCGGGAGGAGCGGATTGCCTATGGCAGGCGCCAGCGTCATTGTGTCCTCGCCATCAGAATGGCTCGGGATCTTTCCGGGTTGCCTGGGTGAGGAGGGTTTCGTTGGCCGTTTTCTTCGTAGACGTCTCGAGAAGTGTCGGGCCAACTCATCGAGCAACGAGACCATCCACCCGGGCTCGCCGGCATTGGATGCGAAGATCAAAAAATGGAGCAGATGTCAGGACAACTACCTTGCCTTCGTTCAACTCGCGTCAGTCAGGCTATGGCTGCGCCTTAATGAATCCGCGCCCTAACACTACTTTGGCAGATTGTTAGAATTGGGCTTTTTATTAGGATTCTCATCCTGGCTTGGTTGTGATTCAAGCTTGGGATGGACCGATTCGTTTTGACTGACGCCCAATGGGCGAAGATGGAGCCGCTGTGTCTTGGCAAGCCGGGCGATCCCGGCCGGAGCGGCAAGCTGTTTGTCGAAGCCGCGCTGTGGATTGCCCGCACGGGCAGTCCGTGGCGCGATCTTCCGCGCGCCTTCGGCAACTGGATAACTGCGTACACGCGCTTTCGCGACTGGGCGAAGGCGGGCGTCTGGAAGCGCATGTTTGATGCGGTCTCAGACGAGCCGGACATGGAATATGTCATGGTCTGTAGAAGTTTCGACTTAATCTGACGGCAAGGTTTGAACTGGCAGGGAATGGAGCTGCGGGCGAGCAGGAGCGCTCACCCAAAGGGCGCTCCCGCGCAGCCCGCGGCGTCTCACAGGGAGACATTACCATGACCCAGGAACAGAAGTCATTCGCGCGAAAGTCGGCATGCTGGAATTGGCCAAGCAGCTCGGCAACGTCAGCCAGGCTTGCCGGATGATGGGCTATAGCCGCGACAGCTTCTACCGGTTCAAGGAACTGTACAACAAGGGCGGCGAGCTGGCGCTGATTGAGATCAGCCGCAAGAAACCGGTCCTGAAGAACCGTGTCGCGCCGGAGGTCGAGGCAGCCGTCGTTGAGCTGGCGATCGACCAGCCGGCCTGGGGTCAGGTGCGGGTCAGCAATGAGCTCAGGAGCCGCGGCCTGTCGATCTCCCCGTTCGGCGTGCGGGCGGTGTGGCTGCGTCACGACCTCGCCAACGTCAAGAAGCGGCTGACGGCGCTGGAGGCCAAGATGGCCCAGGACGGCCTGGTGCTGACCGAGGCCCAGCTCGTTGCGTTGGAAAGGGCCAAGTCCGAGAAGGAGGCGCACGGCGAGTTCGAGAGCGAGTGCCCCGGCTATTGCGGTGCGCAGGACACCTTCTATGTCGGCAACATGAAGGGGGTCGGGCGGATCTATCAGCAGACCTTCATTGACACCTACAGTAAGGTGGCGTTCGCCAAGCTGTATGATCGCAAGACGCCGATCACGGCGGCCGAACTGTTGAATGATCGCGTGGTGCCGTTTTTCGATGCGCGGGGCATCCCGCTAAACCGGATCCTGACCGACCGCGGCACCGAGTATTGCGGCAATCCGGAGCATCACGAATATGAGCTCTACCTCGCCGTCGAAGACATCGATCACACCCGCACCAAGACGAGGAGCCCACAGACCAACGGCATTGTCGAGCGCTTCCACCGCACCGTGCTCGAGGAGTTCTATTGCGTCGTGTTCCGCAAGAAGATCTATCCGAGCATCACTGCCTTGCAGAGCGATCTCGATGAGTGGATCGCTGCCTACAATGAGGTGCGCCCACATCAGGGGCGCTGGTGCTACGGCAAGACGCCGATGCAAACTTTGCGTGACGCAAGTGCTCTGTCGAGAGAAACATTGTTGCCGGCTGCGTGGGGTCGCACATGAAACCTTTGTCGGACACCTGCCGCGACAAAGCACTCGCTGTCAGCTCAAGTCCCTTCTTTTACAAAGTTTTCCGTCTTGCAACACTCAGCGGCCTACATTCTCATCCGAGCGCCGATGTTCGCCACACCCCGCAATGGCAAGCTTGCTTGCGCGCCGATTGGCGATCCTCCGGACTGCGGGCTGATAACCCTCCCGAAAGGAGTGTTCTCTCCAGGCTCCATGCTTTTGTAAGATAGAGCTTGATGGGGCTCGGCGCTGCTCAGGCAGTCCGCCAAGCCGATGGAGGCATGAGCGCTGTCACCGGATGGCTCACCGCCGCAAGACGATACCTCACCGGATCCCCAGTCGAGCCATCTGCGCTGAAGCGTGCTCCGGATCGGGGAGGGGCTGCCACGGCTGGCCAGCGGCGGTGCTTAACAAGGACTTGCAGAACACAGGAGTGAGCCTGCCGCGATGGATCACGACATTGTCGTGCCCCTCGGCGGCTCGAGCGCTCTGCCAGTGCCGATTGTAGCCGCGCTGTTCGTCGGACTTGACGTGGCAAGCGGCGAATTCGCGATCGCCCAGCGTTGCCAATTGCCAGGCATTTACCGGGCGCTTGGTATGGATGTGCACCCACATCGGCCTTGGCATCGCACCGCTGCGCAGCGCCCTGGGCTGCAGCTTGATTTCGAATAGCGTCCCCGGCTCTCCCTTCAAGGCGTGCGGTGGATCCACTGACGCCAGTTCTCCCGCTTCCCGCAACTGTTCTAGGTATTCTTGCGATGGAAACGCATAGGTCTTCGTGCAATCGCTTGTGATTGCTGCCTTTCGCGCGTTCAATGAGCTTGCCTGTCCCTGAACCTCGGACCACATCCTTGTCAGCCGGACTATTTTTTCGTGCACTTCAGGCACTTGCGCAGGCGTGAGCAGGCCCCGCCGGCGAGGCTCCTCCAGCGCGGCTACACAGGCCTCAATCTCGGAGGACTGCGTCTGCATGCGCTTGATGACGACATCCAACACGTGTTCGGCGTCCTCGGGCTTCATGTGGCGAGCTTGCGAGGCGGCGCTTTGCTGAGCCGGCAGATCGAACTGCAGCAGCTGGTCCAATCGCTCAAGTAATCCCGGCAGTGCTTTCCTGGATGGCGGAGCCATCCACATCTGGAGGTTATCGGCCGCAGCGGATGACGCGCGTGCCTGCTCCGGAGTGGCGAGTTTCTTTGTACCGAGATCCGAGAGCACGATGACCTTGCCCGCCGGGGCCGTCGCCGCATCGGGCCTAGCGAGTTGCGGCGTGGCGGGGCTGGCCGTCGAACTCCCCTCTCCTGCGGCTGCTGCGGGCCTTGCTTTGCCCGTTCTGCGCGCCGGACTGCCTCCGCCCGCTGGGCCAATATTATCCGGAAGCGCAGCCCAAGCCGGCGGTTCAATCGTGGCTTGCGTCTTTGGCTGCAATGCCAGCAGCCGCATGACTTCGTTCGCCGTCACCCACGCAGCTTCCACGATCTGGTCCAGCAACGGCAACGGAAGGTCAGTTTCCGTTGCAGTCCCCCTCAGGCTGTCAAGCATGCCGCTCAGCCCCGATGCAAATTCCGAAAGTCGTTCCATGACTCCTTCCAGAACGGCGCGATGCTCCGCTTCGAGCGCCGCTCCATCGCTGTACAGAACGGCTTGGGCCGTCGAGACGAACGCCGGAAAAACATCTCCGATGAAGGCCCCGAGCAGGCGCACCCTCCCGCTCTCATCCATGAGGGCGTCGCGCACGTCTGGTTCCAACGTGCTCGCTTGCGAGTTGACTAAAAGCTCCACGAGAGCGATCCGCGATTGCAGATACATGCACTTCGTAAAGAGCGCCCAGCCCGTATGATGCCTTAGTGCGGCATCTTCGGCCGTGCGCATGGCGGGCGTGCTGCCTGGAAGGTGGGCGGTAGCGGCACAGACTGACTGCATCCGCTCACAGCGCAGCACCTTCTTTCCCCACAACTCCATGCATGCTGCATAGTGGTTCGCAACGCTTGTAAACAGGCGGCTCAGCTGTGCAGGCGAGGCGATGTCTTTGAGGCTGTCGAGCACGCCTTGTGCTTTCTTTCTGCTCTCCTCCAGCTCGTAGATAATCTGGGTCGCCACTTCATTACATTCGTCAGCCTCCCTCACAGTGTCATCGCGGAGCCGGCGAGCCCGATCGTTTGGCAGAATTCGGCGCGCCAAATCGGGTGGCAGACTGGCGTAGTACGCCAGAACTGTTGCGCCTGCTTTGACGACCTGATCCATCAGATCTTGTCTCTCCGGCAAGTTCCGGGCATGCCCGGCCGCTCGGCGGCAAGCTTCAAGTTCCTCAAGCAGGCTGCTCAATTCTCGCTTTGCTGCCTTTATCTCCTCCCTCGTTGGCGCCGCTACGTCCGAAGTTGGCGGCGGGTTCGCAAGCGTCGCCGCTCTCACATCAGGCTCAGACCGTATCCGCCCTACGACGGCATCGAAGGACTGATCGCGTTCCCCAGGGAAGAGACCAGACTCCGGGCTCGAACGGCTCAATTCCCTAATGCTTTCGGCTCCCGCGGCCTCAAGCTCTGATGGACCAGCTCGGCCAATGCCTTTCATGCTTCATCTCCGGATAATTGAGGGTGCGCAGCCTGTCTGGATAGGCCGACTGGCTGACGACTAGCTGACCAAGAGCATTCATCCGGATGCGCAAGGAAGAAGATGCGGCCTTGTGTTCGACTTCTATCGCAGCTTCCGTGCTGCTGAAGTAACCGCGTCAGTTCCGGTGTCATCAGCTGAGACGCGAACAGGCCAGACGCCCCCTTATAGAAAACTGACAGCTATAGAAAAATGACAGTCGCGTGCACCAAGCATTCGCCTCACGTATCGTTCTTCACGGGCGATTCAACGTCTGCCCGGTTATAAATAGCTGCCGACAGAACCTTCGCTTCTATCCATTCATCTGCGCAGTTTGAAGAAGCCAAGATAGTTCACATCAATCCACACCCACCGCACACCGGCGGTCGAGACTGTCCCGATCATGGCCTAAGCTTCAATCCGCACGGGGAGAGCGGAATAGCCGTGCACGAAGTTAGATGCAATTCGCTCGGGTTCGCCGACGACCTTGATCTTCAATCCCCCATCCAAAATCTCTTCCCAGAGGACTCTCAACTGCAGTTCCGCAAGGTGTCGGCCAAGACAGCGATGGATTCCGAATCCGAACGAGAGGTGTTGCCGCACATTCTTGCGGTCGATCACGAAACCGTTGGCGTTCTCAATGACCTCTTCGTCTCTATTGCCGGAGATGTACCACATGACGACCTTGTCGCCTGTCCTGATCGGTTTTCCCCCAACGATGCTGTCTATAGCAGCAGTGCGGCGCATATGTGCGATCGGCGTCTGGTATCGAATGATCTCAGACACGGCGCTCGAGATCAACTTGGGATTGTCAGTTAGTTTCCGCAGTTCGGAGGGGTACTGGCTCATGAACAGGAGGCCGCCGGTAATCGAGTTGCGCGTGGTATCATTGCCGCCTACGATCAGTAGAATGAGGTTCCCAAGAAACTCAGTTGGCTCCATATGGCGTGTGACGGGTGAATGCGCCATCAAGGAAATCAGGTCGAGGCGTGGCTCGGCATTGATGCGCTCGTTCCAAAGCCGTGTGAAATAGTCCAGGCACTCCGACAAGATGGTGCTTCGCTTGTCCCAGCTGTCGATGGCATAGCCTGCTTTAGGAGTTGTAACAGCTGCGTCCGACCAATAGGTCAGGAGTCGCCGATCCTCAAATGGGAAGTCGAACAGCGTGGCGAGCGTTTGCGTCGTCAACTCTATGGAGACCTTGGTTACCCAATTGAAGACTTCATTACGCGGCAAGCCATCGAGAATCATCCGGACCCGAGAGCGGATCAAGGTTTCGAGCCTCGTCAGGCTTTCCGGCCCGACGATCGGACTCACCGTGTTGCGCTGCTCGGCGTGCTGGGGAGGCCCCATCTTGATGAAACTTGGGGTCCAGTGCTTATCAGGCACCTCGACAATGGTGACACCTTGCTGTGACGAAAACGCGTGGTGGTTTGTGTCGACCGCTACGATATCCCGGTATTTCGTTATTGACCAATATGGACCATGAGCGCTATTTTGACAGTAGTGAACGGGATCTTCTCTTCGCAACCGCTCGAAGCAACCCCATATGCTGTCGTCTTGAAAGCGCTTGCCCTCGCTTACATCCAGCTCGCTGAGCGGGATAATATATCCATCATCCGCTCTATGGATTTCCAATCGCCTGTTCATAACATCTCCGCAGATTTTGTTCGCGAGAGCTTACGGATCCAAACTTACGATTCACCGGTTTGAGCTGTCGTGGCGTTTGGCTGTGACAAGCTACCCGAACAGACTATCTCAAAGTGCGGCTAGCCAGCCCTACCATGTCGGGCAGTAAGGATCGCATTGACTTTCCGGCTCCATCTACTCAATGGATCGCTGAGAGCTGTCACCACCGCTGGCCTCGCCGTTTCCGGGAACGGCATCGGCGTCAACATAGTGGCTGTCGTTGCCCTGACGGCGAAGGAGCTGGTCCGGCTGCCGCGGCTAGGTCCTGTTCTTCCCAGTGACACCGTTCTGCGCCGCCCTAACAGAGGCCGCCGACGAACGTCATCGCGCTGCCCGATCGCTATCTGAGCGCTACCGCGCGAGCCCAGCGCGAAACTTCGCCTTCATTGAGGGCTCCTACAACCGAACTTGGCTTCATTCCGCTCGCATATATCGCCCCAATCGACATGGAGCTAAGAGCCACCTAACCCCGTCTACTTTTTCGGGCGAAGATCTATGAGTAATCGACTCGCTACGACTGCTTAGGCAAATCGATCCAGATATCCTGAGCACCATTTAGGAGCGTATCCTGATCTGGAACATAGATGCTATCGGAAACCGTGAGGCCATGAGCCATTGCAGCCCCAATAATTAAGAATGGGAGCTTGACCTGCTCTAAATCTTTGAAATTATCAGCGTCGACAATCCGAACAAACTCGAGTCTAAACTGTCGAAACTCTATCCGAGATGTCGCCGACGCGACCAGATCCTTCACGCTTGACGCTCCTCGGGCGATCTCTTCTCTTGAACGGTTGAGTGCCGTGAAGAGACAGGACAGCTCATCAAGCTCGGAACGGTTAAATCGCCTCAAGCGCGACGAAATGGGCACTCCGTTCTTGTATCTCACGGTCGGCACAAACCTTATCTCGCAATCGAGAAGCAGGTCTGCGACGGCGCGCTTTACCAGGATCGCCTGACCTATATCTTTCAGGCCGAAGTAACTGCGAGTTGGCCTCGAATAGCAGATCCAGCGGATTGCTCCAGTAACGGCTTCCTTCAAATAAGTTTCAGGCCCCCCTAAACGCAAATCACAGTCACCTTGCGATACATACGTTCGATAGCCGACCGGGAACATTTCGGTGTCGCTCGACGAAATCACGGCAGTTGCTCCTGAACGTAGGGCAAGTCCAATATCATCGTCCAAATTGAAATCGTAGCTCCCACCTGGTCTAAGCTGGATCTTGTTCGGGTACACTGTGACGATCGCGACATCATTCTCCAATGCCGCTCTTCTAATCAGCTCTGCATGCCCAAGATGCAGGGCGCCGAGAGTGTGGACCGTTCCAATCGTCTGACCTGTTCTCGCGACCTCCCGGATGAACGCCTTGCCTGCGGAAAGACCTGTCAGATGCATCTTCTTACTCCGCTTTTTGAACGCCAAAATAGTGGCGCGTTCGGATCTCGGAAGGCGCGCCGCCCAGCGTCTCGTGGGCCGCGCACGCCAACGAGCACCAAAGAGGTTTTACGCCCTCTCACACCTCGACCACCGCACGAACTGTCCAAAGCTCGCGCGCACTGTTCTTGCAGCTCCGAAGCAGTCAGGTTGACCCTTCTTGACCCCGTCTGATCACCGATGAGAATTCAGCCAGATAGCTTGATGGTTCGCGCGGCTGCCGCCCCTCCAGAGCGACCTGCAGTCCCCGACAACGGTCGGCGAAAAATGGTGGCTCGAAAGTGGTTATCTTAGCGCCCGAAAAGTCCACCTTTACGAAACTGGCCTGGAACGGCGATATCCCACTCAGGTTCGCATCGCGCAGGGACGATTGGTTCATGCGAACGTATGCGGCTCGCGTTGCCTCCAGGTTACTTTCGGTCATATCCGCGGCGAGATATGCCTGAACGAGATTTGATCCCTAGAAATTTGCGTGATTCAATGCCATTGATTGCGGCGGATCACCGGTGATCATCGACCTGTAGAGGTAAGCTTGGGATAGGTCCGCATGCTCCAGATCGCAGTCGCGCACAAAGGCGCAGCGGCCGCGAAAACCGGTGAATTTGGCCGCTCGCATTGTGCTCTCTGTTATCGAAATGCTTTCACCTGATGCGCTAGATAGATCCGCCCCATTCAGCTGACAGGAGTGAATAGATGCACCGGTAAGCACGGCACCCACGAGGTTCGCGTCGGACAGGCCTACGGACAGAAGCCGCGCCTCGGTCAAGTCTGCCTGTTCCAGCTCCGCTCCCGCAAGATTTGATAGGTGAAGATCAGCGAATGGGGCGCTCAGGGCTCTCGCCCGAATCCGCCCGCTCACCTTTGAGAGTCTCAGATACGGAAGATGAGCGCCCTCTAAGACGAGACCATCGATCGAGATGGGACGCACGATCGATAAACAGTCTCCCTTCGACTGAAAGAACGAGCAATCCGCCAGATGCGCCTTCGTGATCGTGACCTGGCTCAGCTTTGCGAAGCGGAAGGACGCTGAAGGGAGGAAGCATTCATTGATGGTTGAGCCCTGTAATTCCGCGCCGTCGAATACAGCATCACTCGCGTCGCACTGGTAAACGAGGAGCCCGCTGAGCATCGCGTTGTCAAAGCGTGTTCTTTTCATGCTGCAACCGTGAAAAAGGCTGCCGGTTGCATCGATTACATTGCGCAGACTGGCATCATCGAAGTTGCAGACCTGCGCTGCCATCGCATGCATATAGGCAAAATCGAGCTTGGCCCCCATGAAACTTGCCCGCTCTAGCCCCGGACAGATAAGGTTCGCCTCAGAAAGATCTGCTCGATCCAACTTTGTTCCGTAGAGCTGCGCGCGATTGAGGGTACAGCGTCGCAGCGGGAAATCTGATAGGTCATGACCGCTAAGGTTCTCGGAGGATAGCTGCAAGCCAATCCCGGTCCTTCTGATTGCCTCCTCGGTTCGCCTCCTAACAGCAGCAACCGCCAGCAGCCGGTCGGCAGCCCGGCTCCAGTACCGAACGAACTCGCCATCTGATGAAAGCTTGTCTGTAAGCGCGTATTTTACCGCACAGGCTACGCGCGCGGCTGGCCGCGGCGTCGCGTGACGCCGGGCCCCAGCAGTGTCATCGGAACGGCTTGGTTGACCTGAGCGT
>NZ_JASAUS010000209.1:0-9618 GCF_029953005.1 Bradyrhizobium sp. Mp27
CCGATTGTTCCATCGCCTTCAGTCTCCTCTCGGCTCTCTGACAAGCCAAGGATCGCAGAGCGAAAGCCGAAGCGAAACCAGTCAATCAAATGGGAGAAAAGCTCCGCTTACTCAAAGCATGACCCTACTCTTCTAAAGGTTGGGGCCGGACGAGAATTCGCTCGTGCTTCTGGGAGGTGTTTAGACTGAGCAATTCAACCGGGGAGCGCAAGGGGAGCGAAGCCGGTGACTAGGATACGTTGGCTCGCTGAGACCTATCCGTCCGCAGGCGGGCCTTGGCCTAAATTGTGAGCCGTCCGATGTCCGCTTTAATTTGATTGCTGGGTGATGGTGCCAGTGCGTTATTGGTCCGCGATGGACCCAGATGCAGACTCATGCGCTGCAACAAACAATGCTCCTGTTCGACGACCTCGTCAGCGCGGGCGAGCAGTGGCGGTGAGACGGTGAGGCTCAGCGCCCTGGCGGTCTCGAGATTGATCACCGGTTCGACCTTGGTGGGGAACTCTACCGGCGGATCGCTCGGCGCTGCGCCTTTGATGATTTTGCCGACGCAGTACGCGCCTCGCCGAAAGCATTCGCGAAGATCGACACCGCAACTTACTAGCCCGGCGTCATCGACGTGTTCCCGATAGCCGTAGAGAGCTGGTATCCGAGCAGTTGGACCCGGTTAGGTTTCCACAACTGTCGATATCCTGTATTCTTCGTGCGTCAATCAACGCTGATACGTCTCAAAAGGGAGCTGCGGCTAAACATGCATGCGATGAAAGCGATCGCCATCATAGTGGTCCTGCTCCTGGTCGTGGTGAACGCTCTGGAATTGCTGCCGGCAGCGAGCGCATTCCAAATGTATTTATCGGGTGGGGCGGTGGCGCTGAGTCTTGTCGCGCTGATAGCAATCCTGGTCGGGCGCGGCCCGTCACAGGACAACCGAAGTGCTGGCACTGAGGCGGCCCGACCGACGCCTGTTACGACTCGCGCAAACCAGGCGGACGCCGAGATCGTCAGCTTTTTGGCGATGCTGCAGGCAAGGGGCCGGCTAGTCGATTTCCTGATGGACGACATCAACGCGCATGATGACGCACAGGTTGGGGCAGCCGCGCGCGTGGTCCACGCCGGATGCAAGACCGCCCTGCTGGAGCACTTCCGAATCTCCCCCGTGCGCGCAGAGAGCGAGGGATCGATGGTGCAGGTCGCCGCTGGCTATTCGCCGGACGAGTACCGGCTGGTGGGCAAGATCAGCGGCCAGGCGCCGTTCTCGGGAGTGCTTGTCCACCACGGCTGGAAAACGGATGCGGTGAATCTACCACGCGTTTTGCGGAGTGCGACCCATCGACTTCCAGCAATCGCTCCGGCGGAGGTGGAACTGAGATAAGCGGGCTCGCATCGGCCGGCTGCCGGACGCCCGGGCGGAATGTAGAACCGGTGCTTTCCATCACGCGCGGCTATTGACGCGAATTGTCAGCACGACAACCAGGACAACCCTCCCCATGAGCGCTCGTTTCAGTCTTGCTATCGACCTCGGCACCAGCAACAGCGCAATCGCGATCGCCGATCTCGAGAGTGGTGAGACCAGGATTATCGAAATCGCGCAGACCCTGGGACCAAATCAGATCGGTGAGATGCCGACACTACCGTCCGCCATCTATATTCCGCACTCCGAGGAGTTTCCGGAGAGTTCGTTTCCAATGCCTTGGAACGATGCCGGGGAGCGCGTGCTCATTGGCCAGTTCGCTCGCGAGCGGGGGGCGCTCGTGCCTGATCGCCTCGTGACCTCCGCCAAATCCTGGCTGTCCAACCCGCATGTCGACCCGAAGCAGCAGATCCTGCCCTGGCGATCCGACATGGCGGAAGAGAAGCTCTCGCCGTTCGAATGCTCACGCCTTTATCTCCAACATCTGAGGGACGCTTTCCTGCATACCGAACGGGTGCAGGGGCGAGATTGGGACCTCTCGGAAGGCGAGATCGTTGTAACCGTTCCTGCCTCGTTCGATGAGGTCGCAAGAAGCCTCACCGCCGAGGCCGCCAAGGCTGCGGGGCTTGGGGACGTCATATTGCTGGAGGAGCCGCAGGCTGCATTTTACGCCTGGATGGCGCAGATGCGCAGGGAATGGCGAAACCTGATTGCTGATGGCGATATCGTGCTGGTCTGCGATGTCGGTGGCGGGACAGCCGATTTCAGCTTGATCGCGGTCACAGATGTCGAAGGCCGTCTGGAACTTGAGCGTGTCAGCGTCGGCGAGCACATTCTGCTAGGTGGCGACAATATGGATTTGGCGCTCGCATATGCGCTGAACGCCAAGCTTGAGGCCGCGGGCAAACGCCTGGACTCCTGGCAGTTACTGGCGCTCGTGCATGCCGCCTCCAAAGCCAAGATGGTCCTGTTTGAGGATGGCGGGCTGGCGCAGGCGCCAATCGCGGTCCCCTCGCGCGGCTCCAGCCTGCTTGCCAAGACTGTCTCAACGACTCTCGATCGCGAGACGCTGGAGCAAGTTGTTGTCGACGGGTTTTTCGCCAGAACCAGCCTTGACGACCTGCCGCGCGAGAGCCGTATGGCAGGGCTGCAGGAATTCGGTCTGCCCTATGCTTCCGATCCGGTCGTCAGCAAGCATATCGCCCGGTTTCTCGCTCAGAGCCTGCAGAACGTGAAGGCAAGCGAAAAGCTTGCCGCTCTGGTGGGAGCATCGGCTTGCGCGCAGGTGCTGATGCCGACCGCGGTCCTGTTCAATGGGGGCGTTTTCAAGGCCGCGCCAATCCGTACCCGGGTGCTTGATCTGCTGGCGTCCTGGAATGGGGGCGAGCCAGTCCGCGAATTGCAGGGTTTCGAACCAGACCTCGCCGTCGCACGCGGCGGCGCGATCTACGGACGTCTCCGCGCCACTGGCAAGGGCATGCGCATCAAGGCCGGCGCGGCGCGCTCCTATTACATCGGCCTGGAAACGTCGATGCCCGCCATTCCGGGCTACAACCCGCCGCTGAAGGCATTGTGCGTTGTCCCGCAGGGGATGCAGGAAGGCACGGAACTGCTGATCGAAGGACGCGAGTTCGGCCTTGTCACCGGGCGCACTGCAGAGTTTCGGTTTTTCTCTTCATCGGTACGAAGCGGCGACACGCCGGGACAGATACTCCCCGACGCCGAGCGTGAGCTTGATGACGCTGGCCTGCTCGAAGTCGCGATCCCGCCACTTGACGTCCCGATGGGGCAGGTGGTGCCGGTCCGCGTCAGCCCCGTCGTCACCGAACTTGGCATCCTTGAGCTTTGGATGAGTCACACGAACTCCGATCGCCGATGGAAGGTTGAGTTCCAGGTCCGCACGGAATAGGGGCCGGACCGCCTCTGGAGGTACTTCTTGACGAAAGATCGCGCCCGCTTCGCCATTGGTATTGATCTCGGCACGACCAACTCCGCACTCGCATTCGCGCCACTGGTCAGCGAGGGGGCGCCAGAGGTCCTTCTCGTCCCGCAATGGGAAGGCCTGGGGGGTCTGACCGAGAAGCCAACGCTACCTTCTTTCCTGTACCTGCCAGAGGAAGCGGTCGCAGCACACTTGCGCGGTCAGGGGGTCGGAGCTGGGCAATGGATCGTCGGCCTTTTTGCACGCATGAAGGCAAGCGAAGCGCCCGGACGGGTCGTCCATTCCGCGAAGTCGTGGCTTTGCCATCACGCCGCCGACCGGTCGGAACCCTTTCTGCCATGGGGATCGACGGTTCTGGCAGGTGAGCAGAAAATCTCACCGGTACGCGCCTCTGCACTGATTTTGAACTATCTGCGGGGGATCTGGAACAGCCGGTTTGCGCAGGCTGGGTTTGCGTTCGATGATCAGGACATCACGGTTACCGTCCCGGCTTCCTTCGATGCGGCGGCGCAGCGGCTGACGATTACCGCCGCCGAGGAAGCGGGTTTCGTCGGCGATGTGCGACTGCTCGAAGAGCCGCAGGCTGCGTTTTATTGCTGGCTGGAAAGCCACGACCCAGCGCGCGAATTATGGCAGCGGCCCGACAACGGCGATGCCGGGCTGCGACACGTATTGGTCATCGATATCGGCGGCGGCACCTCGGATTTCAGCATTTTTGAAGTTCGCCTGAACGAGCAAACGTCGGACCCTGACATCAGGCGTGTCGCGGTGAGCGAGCATACGCTGCTCGGCGGCGACAATATCGACCTTGCCGTAGCGCATTTCCTGGAGCCGCGGCTTGCCGGGGCGGCCAGCCAGCTTTCCGGCCCGCAATGGGATCAGCTCGTCGCCGCCTGCCGTCATCTGAAAGAGCAAGCGTTGGTCGCTACGGGGCCGCCAGATGAGCGGTTCGTTGTTGCACTGGCCGGTCGCGGGTCGGGGATGGTCGGCGGCTCGCAGGCGGCGACGGCGACGAGGGCGGAAATCGAGAGCCTATTGCTGGACGGATTTTTTCCCTTCTGCGACGCGGCGGCGCGGCCGTACCGGACGTACGCGGCACTGAGGGAATGGGGGCTTCCTTATCCTGCCGACAGCGCGATAACCCGACACCTTGCCGAATTCCTCAACGATCGCCCGCGCATTGATGCCGTCCTGTTCAACGGCGGATCCGTCCGACCGTCGCTCCTGCGCCAAAGACTCCGCGAGCAGATCGGCGGCTGGCAGGATGGCTTCGTACCGCAGGTTCTGGAGAACGAGGAGCCCGATCTGGCGGTGGCGCGCGGAGCCGCACGATTTGGTGCCCTTCTCCACCACCGTTCGGTTCGCATCGCCGCTGGGGCCGCCGCTGCGATCTTTCTCGAAGTGGAGGGGATACAGGCAGCGGATCACCAGACTGTGCGTCCGCCCCTCGTATGCGTTCTTCCTCAGGATGCAGCGCCGTCGCAGCTTTTTGAGATCGCTGATCTTGGGCTTAAGCTCCGAACCGATCAGCTGGTGCGCTTCCAGGCTTATTCCTCAACCCGGAAGAGCGTCAGCCGGACCGGTGACATCGTTTCCTGGTCTGAAGGCGAATTTCACCCATTGCCCCCGCTCCAGACCATCGTCAGGACGGCTGAGCTATCCGGTCCGGAAGCGGGCGGGATGTTGCCCGTCGGTCTGACGGCGCGGATGAACGCACTGGGGCTGCTCCAGATCTCGTGCGTCAGCGCCGACCCCGCCGTCCAGCAGTCCTGGCCGCTGGAATTCAACATGCGCGAGCACATCCAAGGCGTCGCGGGCGCGCCCGGCGCGGGGCGGACGCGGGAGGCAAACGCTCCGATTGAACCGAACGCTTCAGCGGACGCGCTTGAAGCGGCACGCAGACAGATCGGGGTCGTGTTCACCCAGCCTGCCAATAACAGCAAAAAGAACAAGATTACTGCTGCCACGATCCTCAAGGGTATGGAACACATCCTCGCGTCTGCCAGAAGTGAATGGAACGGGCCCCTGCTGCGCGCCCTTTGGCCCGCGCTCGAGGAGCGGCGGGACGACAGACGACGTTCGGCGGACCACGAAGAGGCATGGCTCATCATGGCTGGTTTCCTGCTGCGCCCGGGCTTCGGCCTGGTCCGGGACGACCTTCGTATCGATGCGCTGTGGCGGGTGCACGATGATGGCCCGTGTTTTCCCGGCCGGCGCATCAAGAGCCAGGAATACATTCTCTGGCGCCGGGTGGCGGGCGGGCTCACACGCGAACGCCAGACCATGCTTGTGGCCCGAGAGATCGACAGGATCCGCAGCGGCAGGGCGCCCGACGAACTCGTACGCTTGGCTGGGTCGCTGGAACTGATCCACCACGACACCAAGGCGGAACTGGTCCGTTGCTTCTGCGACACCGCGGTGACGCTTGCACGGGCCAAGCGGCACTGCACTCCTTATCTTGCGGCGCTCGGGCTCCTGCTAAACCGAACTCCGCTCTACGCAGGGCCGGAGACTGTCGTCTCGCCCGATCTCGTCGAGCACGCGTATCAGGCTTTCCAGCGCTTCGATTGGACTACGCCGGAGTTGCTCGACCTGCAGATTCTGTTCCTCCGGGCCGCACGCGTCGTCGACGATCGCAGCCTTGATCTACCTATGCCTCTGCGCGGTCTGATTGCCAGCAAGCTGGAGAAATCCGGCGTCCCTGCGCTGCAGACTGCAAAAATCAAAGGGTTTGTTCCCATCGGACGATCCGACCGGGCCAGTCTATATGACGATTCACTCCCTACCGGTCTGCTCCTGATTGCATAGACATGCGCGAGGCCCGCGCCGCTATCTGCCATGGCATATCCAATGAGAAATACTGGCTTTGAAGGGTTGGAGCTGATCGTGTCCCAAGCCCAAGCGGGATGCAAGAAAGTTTGGTTTTCTTTATTCGCGGTGTAGCGGTCTTGCATTAGCCACAGAGGCCGCGTGATCGAAGTGTAGGAGCGCAGCCTTGGCTCGCTCAAGATACACGACTTCGACAAAAGAGCAGATTGGCCGCCCAGTAATTACCAACGGCCCTAAGAATCTGATGCGAGCGCCTTGCGATTGAGATTCTCCCAATCTTTGGCGAGACGCCTGCACCGCCCAAGCCATGCGAACGTTCGTTCTACGGCCCACCGACAAATCGCGTTCGCTTGCCACACCTTGAGCTTGCCAGAGGATGAACCGGTGGCAGGGTCACCGGTGCGGCCAAAGGCGTCTGCGCCGACGTGGCCTTCTTTACGCGATAACGCCTCAGCGCGCATTACAGCGGCGTTCGGATTGAAGCATTCGTGGGCTCGCCAGCGGCCATACCGTCATCGGCGACGACGAACGGCAGCGCGACGTAATAGGTAACCTCAGCCATGGTCCGGCTCCAACTACTTGACCCGACGATCAAATTATGTTCTCTATATGTTCTATTGGCAATCGGAGCATCGGCCCCTTCGACCCGGCCGTCCTCCCAAGTGGGCCGTCATGGCAGATCAGATCGTCATCACGGAGAAAACCAGCCAGGCCAAAGATGTCCGCGCCGCAATTGGTTCTCGCTACGGTGATGTTCTTCCAGCAGAGGGCCATTTGTTCGATCTCCTCGAACCGGAGGACGTTGTTCCGGCTTGGAAGCGGTGGTCGCCCATACTTCTGCGGCCTGAAAGTCTTTACGGAACGCGCCCAGCGGAGGGCGGCAACAAGGCCGCTAAGCTCAAGGCTATTCGCGAGGCGTTGCGCACTGCCAAACGAGTTTGGCTTGCAACCGATTGTGACCGCGAGGGTCAGCTAATCGGTCAGGAGATTCTTGAGCATTACGAATATCGCGGTCAAGTGATGCGGGTGCTGTTCACCGCGCAGGATTCGCAGACCATCCGCGACGCATTCGGCCGCGCAAAACCTAATATCGAATATGCCCGTCTTTACGCCGCCGCCGTTGCGCGCCGACAGGCCGATCAAATTTACAACCTGTCCCTCACGCGCACTGCAACCGTCATCTTGGGACAAGGCGCGCGAAGAGTGATTGGGGTCGGTCGCGTAAAGACACCGACCTTGGCCATTGTATGCAAGCGCGAGTTGGAAATCCGGAACTTCGTGCCGCTTGCCTATTTCGAAATTGTCGCCACCGCGAAAGTTGCGGGCGGGCAATTCCAGATGCGCCACGCGCCGCAGGACCGAATTGTTAAGCGCGAGATTGCCCAGGACGTAGTTAAAGCGGCTGAAGGTTTCGAGGGCGCGCTTGCTGTGCGCGTCGAGGATAAGCGGCAAGGGCCACCCAAGCTGCACGATCTGCCATCGTTGCAGAAACTCTGCGGCTCGCGATTCGGCTGGTCGGCCAGCAAAACGCTCGAAGTGGCGCAGGAGCTGTATGACGGTCAGGGCAAGAAGATTGTCACCTATCCTCGTGCCGAGGTTCGCTATCTGCCGCAGAGCTTGATATCGGACGTGCCGCGAATCATTGCCGGACTGCGGGTGGGCCAATCGTTCAACGCGATCCCTGTTCCCGAGCCGCCAGTGATCCGTAGAGGTGTGAGCGGTACCTTCTACGACAAGGGGCTGGAGGGTGCGAGCCACCATGCCGTCATTCCCAACGTCAACACCATCGACAAGCTGCCGGAGGTTTGGCCTCGTCTGTCGTCTGACGAGAAGAAACTCTTTGACGTGATCGCGCGGGCATATATGGCCGCCTTGATGCCCGACTTCCGCTACCGGCAGACGACCGCAACGCTCGATGTGCACGGCTACGAATTTCGCGCGGCCGGTCGCCAGCCCATTGATCTCGGTTGGCGAGCAGCATTTCCGGAGTGGCAACCCGCCGACGAAAAGGGCGATGAGGCGCAATTGCTGCCGCCGCTACGCAACGGCGAGACCGCGCAACTGCAAGATCCAAAAATTGAGAACAAGGAGACCCGGCCGCCGCCACGTTACAACGAAGGCACTCTGATCGAGGCTATGCAGAATGCCTGGCGTTTTGTTGATGACGAGGTTCTGCGGGATCGCTTGAAGGAGGCCAAGGGTATCGGTACGCCTGCGACAAGAGCCGAGATCATCGGCGGGTTGAAGAAGCAAGGTTTCCTGATTGCCGAGGGCAAGAATATTGTGCCGACCGAGACCGGCCTGTCGTTGTTCAGCGTTCTCAAACAAGCCGATCCGGCGCTAGTCGATCCGGGCGTGACGGCGCAACTTGAATGCCTGCTTGACGATGTCGTTGTAGGCAAACAGGAGATGGTCGGCGCGATTGACGCCGTATGCGATGTCGCCGAGCGTATAATCAGCAAGCTGAAGGAGGGTGCTACCGCGGGGGGACCTTCCTTGCTTGGCAGTATAGGTGATTATGGCACAGGAACGTATCCACCGACGCCTGCGATGAAACGCTTTGCTGACAGCCTTGTCCGGCAAAAGGGCATCAAACCACCGCCGGGCTATAAGACATCGATATCGATCTGCCGCAAATTCCTTAGCGAGCACGCGCCTAAAAAGTCCGACGGCGAAACGGCAACGGCCGGTAAGCTCGCCCCCAAACCAGTAAGTCCAGCACAGTTGTTGTACGCCAAGAAACTGGCACAGGGGAAAGGTCTCATCATCCCCGATGATGCGAGGTCCAACTCGGTCGCGATGTCCGCATGGATTGATATGAATCGAGACAAAAAACGCCGCAAGCCCAGTCGCAAGACCTCCAACAGGCCGGTTGGGTCGGCTCCACCCCAGGCTGCACCGTCGAATAGGTCTCGAAAGCAAAAAGTTGACCCCGATGCCCCTTCGACGACTCCCGCATCAGCAAACTCAAGCAGGACGCCGCTGCGGATTCCTTTTGGCAACAAGGAAGTCGCTCTGAAGCTCGGTGCCCGTTATGGATCGGGGGGATGGTATGCCCCGCCTGGAGTTGATCTTTCTGAATTCGGCCAACGGGGATGGCTGCTTTAGGTGGCCATACGTCGCCACGTCTCTCCATCCACAGGCTGTAGAGGGAAGAGACCGCCGTTAAACACGGAAGACGCTGTTGGTGACCATCAAGTGCCAACGCAGCGAGAGGTCAGTGCCGTCATCCGAGCTTCTCGCGAGAACCATGAATGAAACTAAGCGATCGTGTGTCGCAATCAGCTCGCATGTTCAGCAGATCGCTATTCGGCGCCCTGACGACGAGCTATGGCTGATTTTGGGTGACGCGGCCTGATCAGGCGGCGTGGCTTTCAGTGTTCGGAATGACTTCGATTCCGTCGATGAACTTTACACCGGCGATGACTTTCGGCAA
>NZ_JASAUS010000210.1:0-9586 GCF_029953005.1 Bradyrhizobium sp. Mp27
GCCGAAAGTCATCGCCGGTGTAAAGTTCATCGACGGAATCGAAGTCATTCCGAACACTGAAAGCCACGCCGCCTGATCAGGCCGCGTCACCCAAAATCAGCCATAGCTCGCTACAGCGCACTTTTGATGCATCGATTTTTTCCAGTGTTAAATCCACCGAGGTGAGCATAAGGCGGCATGCAACAGATTGTATTTCTGAGCCGATTGATCGGTAAAGAGCTCCTATAGAGTTTTGTACCGATGTGCTTGAGACCGAGGCGTCCGTCTCGGCAGTCCTCCCCCGCAGGCTGCTCTGTCCTGTCCGGTCCATTAACCGCTGGCCTATATGGTCACCTTGCCGAGCTTTTTGATACCGACCCGGATCGGGTCCGCCGGAATGCTCACGTTCATAGCGTCGCTCCGGCTCAGCCGGGCCCAGGTTGCGCAATCGGTTTAATCCCAGCCGGCGCCGGATAGGGCTGAAGGTCGCCGGCGACACTACCGGCCTCGATTGAGATCTGTTTGACCTGTGGCGCTGTCGTCCCAACGTTCCGGCTTCTGCGCATGGGAAGGCAGGATTTGGCTTGGATAAAAGAGGTCTTGTGGAGCGATCACGGTCCATCCACTCCTTCCTCGCCGAACGCTTAAACTTGGCGACCGTCCTCGCCGAAAACGGCGAGTTGCAGCGCACTGCAGCCTTCGTCAGGCCAGCCTCGATCAAGATTGGCGCCATGGCCTTTCGGCGTCAATGGCGCATTCTTGGGGGCGTTCATCCGATCCTTAAGGGGTAGGCTAAAGCTTCGGCAGGTTGCTTCCTCGTTCAGGACCGGATGGACAACCTACTGAAAGCTCACACCTCATGGTCTCACAGACATCCTACCCGAGCTGGTTGCCCCCCCATGCGGCCCCTCTAGAAGCGCGCGTATGCGCGCAGCGATCTGTCGCGCTTTTCGGCCGCAGGTTGGGTTCCACGCAATCGAGTATGGCCAGCATCGCCAGAACTTCGTCGACGTTAAATGTGGCCGCCCTGCGATCTGATAGTCCCAGAGACCGATGGGGGGCGCGGACCCGATTGGCTGCAAGCACCGCAAGCGCTTGCGGCCGCAAGGACGTAATATGCCGCTCGAATATATGCATTCGTTGGCCTGTAGCTGCCCTGTGGGCATGATGTCGCGAGCGCTGGTGGCCAACCCGGTCGCAAAGACTGGGGCTGGCCACCTTTGCTCCCAAGAGGCTCCAATTCTCAAGGGCTACAAAGTTGTATCTTCGAGAAGTACCAAGGGGCACCTACCAAAATCGGTGGCTCCCCTCCTCGTCGGCGACTCTCTAAGCTAGTTTTTGCCTTGAATTGGAGACACCAGCACGACCAGACACATGCACGTTGCATGAACAAGAAAACATGCCAATCGCACATGAGCGACGCAAGTATGTGGGCAGAGTCAATCTAGGCGGAGCACGATAGAAAGCCGCTGGAAAGTTATCCGAGACCCTCGTAGACCGCGATGAGGAGTACCTCGTTGAAAAATGGGCGACGCTGCCGGCGTCGCTCGTCGGCACGCCTGGCGGAGAGAATGGCACGAAGATAAGGGTGGAGGGGATTCAGCCACGCAGTCTTCTTCCCTTCCAAAGTATTGCTGATGATTGATCGGAAGCAGTGCGGGCGCGACCCGGTGCCGTTTGGTTGCGCTGGAGCAGGCGCTGTCCCTACCCGCCCGCCAGTTGAACTTAGCAGAACTTGGCTCGGCGCTTATCTCCCCGCGGACACACAGGGGCAGCGCTCTGTCCCTGCAGCTAACCTGCTCCAAACTCAGCTTCAAGCGGCGGCAAGAAGCTGATCGGGAGCTTATCGCCAGCGGACCGAGTGAAACCGCCAAAAAACGAGAACTAACTCGTGAGTTGGAAGCAGTGCGAACGCGGTTCGGCGCCTGACGGCCTGGGGCATCATGAGGCACTAACCCTGCCGCATCCGCACTGCAATGAGCTTAACGGAAGCGTAACTCAGCACATGGTGGTCCTTCAGCTCATGCGCTGTCCCTGCCACGCTCCCGTTAAACCCAACGATTCTTTATCGAGCCTGGCTTACCGAAAGCTGACAGACCTGCGCAGCAATTTACAACGAAAGGCGGCCTATGTGGCCGCTGGCAGTTGAGAGCAATTACGACGTTTACGCCTCAGACAATAGCCATTCGGCGCGCTTGCGATCAGCGGCAACCGCTCCGCGCTAAACGCCCGTGGCGTTCAGTTGGTCAAGCTCCACGTTGGTTTGTCGTATTGAAGACGATTGTGCCCGTTTCTCAAAATGCGTTACCAAGCTCCATCAGGCCCATCAGCGAGGCGCAAAGCGAACGGAAAGCAGCGGATGCGGCTCGGCGCCCATATCCATCCGGGGAGGGTGGACAAATGCGCTATCTCTGCCGCATCCGCTTCGCCGGCGAGCCAGGAGCGACATGACTCGGCACCTCCCATGGAGGAAGGAAGGCGCTGTCCCTATCAAGCGCCGCTGGCACAGTAGTCAGCCTCGGGAAGCACAAGGCTAGCCACCCGGCTTTCCCGTGAGGCCCGTCGCCTCAGGGTACAGCGGGACTTTAGCGACAAGGCGGCCTCGGGAGACCTACCAGCATTGGTGGTCATACACACTTAATCGAGAAACTGTTGGTCAAACTTGAAGACCAAGCGAGTTCAGTGCCTAGTGCTCCAGAACGATCAGGCGGCGCCAGGGGCGCCGCTTTCTCCCCATATTTCTGTTTCAGCTGCCGCAAGGAAAAAAGACCGAGCGCACCCTACAGCGTTGGCCAGCCGCAGCATTTCGTCACAACGCGGATGGCGAGCAGGGATGTCCTGCCGTCATGAAGCCGCCCGAGTTAAGAACGGCAACAAGACTTTGGGCAGCTCGCCGATCAAGCGGAGGGCGTTAGCCGCAAGGCTGACTCTTGGATCATCGCTGAACGGTGCGATTGTTTCCAGCGTCGTGAAACGGGCGTGCTGGACGGCGCATTCCTCGTTCTGTTCGAGCATGATCCGCAGTTGAGGTGCACGATGGCGTCTTCATTGGGAAAGATGGCGTCCCCCCTCGGTCCGACGAAGTGCATCTCTACCCCTTCGCGGGTCTCGAACTTCTTGCAGCGGCGGGTCCTTCCGGGCCCCCCTACGCGGGTGACCCGCGACCACTCGACTTTGCTAGATATAAAATTTCAAAAGGCACTTTCTGTTCTCGGATCGGCGTGGAACCCAGGGGTGGGCCTGCTCAGGAAAAAAATCCGGTCGGCTATTTTTGAGCCTGAAATTGATGTCTTCGTCCGTTCGTCATCGGGCGGCGCCAAGTGCGACCGAAACACGCTCGAAAGCATCTATACCAATTGAGACCGTATGGCTCCCAATCGGAGCCTCTATCCATGATCGTTATCGGCCTCAAGGGCCTTATCGGGGCGGCAAGACCACCGTGACCCGCATCGAAAGCCACGGGTTTGTACGCGGCCGGTTCGCTGGCGCGCTGAAGCGACATGCTGCGCGCCTACCCACATTACCGGCGCTGCGACGAAGCCACCATCGAACGCATGATCGACGGCGACCTGAAGGAACAGCCGTTGCCCTAGCTCAGCGGCAAGTCGCCCCGGCCGGCTGCCCGCTGACGGCCCAAGAGCTGCGAAGCTACGCAAATACGCCAACGCACGTCGTCGAGATAGCGCTGGCAAAAAAGCTGACTGAGGCGCCGTGGGCAACGCAGTCGACGAGGATGTCGGCGAGACGCTCCAATCGCTTATCGACTTCGTCGGCGCCGATGCGCCGTACCAGACCTTGTTGCGGGTGGCCAGTCTAAGATCCGAGCTGTTACAGCGGCGTTGGCGATTAAGCTACGCGTTTCGTCTTTCATCTGATCCAACGAATATGACCGTTTTTGTGCCATGAATGATAGAGCCGCGACGAAGAGGGCCCGACTACCGCCAGTCGCCTGAAGCTCATTTTTCAACACTGGCCATACGATGATGCGACCGGGACCATGACGTCATCTAGCGAAGCTCTATCCGTTCTCTACGAGCCGCCGAGTCTGCCGCCGCGACTTCAGGAAGCCGCGGTCGGTTGCCATGAACTTGAAGAGCATGGGCGAGATAAGCTTCGCTGGGTCAACCATCTGTCCACTTTGGGCGGATAGTAAATCCGCATAAGCAAGCAGATCGCGATGTACGCTTGCGGGTAGCTCCGCAGTGATCTTTACCGGTTTGTCATCTGGAACGGCAGCAATTTTCAACTTCGACACAACATCTACCTCGCGTAAGGCTGAAGGATCAGATCGCGATTCACGATCACGCGGATCGGGAAGCCAGGACGTACCGTCAGCGTGGGCTGGATATTGAGACCGCGCCGAACTACCTGCTGTCCAGTTTGGTTTAGAGAGTCCGAGGCGCCGTGACGCAACGCCTGGATAATTGCGCTGTCGTTGCTGTTAGTGTCCGAGCCGGCACCCAGTTCCGTTCCGACGGCGAGAAACGTCGATAGTGCCGCAGCCTTGAAGAGTTCGCCCCAGTGATTGTCCACCTGGTCTTCTAGGCCAGCATAGCCAGCGGTGTCAGCGCCAGGCTGCCGCTCGAGAACTATAGAACGTCCATTCGGCATGATTAGCCGGGTCCAGACGAGCAGAACGCGAGACTGGCCGAAAGTGACCTGGCTGTCGTAGATGCCGATTAGACGCGCTCCCTGAGGCACGAGCAGAAAGCGACCGGTCGGCGTGTCAAAAACATTCTCGGTTACCTGCGCGGTAATTTGGCCTGGCAGGTCCGATCGGATCCCGGTGATCAGCGCCCCTGGAATCACCGTCCCGGCCTGCACGATGTATGGTGAAGCGGGCCTGATGACACGGTCAGGGCTTACCATGCGACGGTCCACGGAGGCATTCACGAAGGCAAGCTTGCGGTCCTGGCCGTTTTGCGCAGATCTATCCTCGCCAGTGCTCGTTGCGCTTGGTGATGCGAGGCGGTCGCCTCCAACCGCCGCAGCGGTGGGCGGACGCGCTCCTTCATTGGTCGCAGCGAACAAATGGCTGATGCGGGCTGCCTCAGTCTCTTGATCCCGGCGCTGCTGGTCTGGATCAGTGCCGATCGTCGGCGACTGGCCTTGAGCAGCAAGTATTGGTCGACCGAGGTCGCCGGGAAGCGGCGGACCAAGCTGCGGGATTGGCTGGCGCGGAACGCCAGCATAGTCCTTCGGCAGCGTCGTAATACCGTCGGCAACATTGTGGTGGTCGGTACTGTAAAGCTCATCGGCCGCTTGATTGCGGGAGCGATTGTTCTGCAGCGACCACAGCACCGCTCCGCCGATGACAAGCAGGGCAACCGCGCTCCCGCCGGCCAAGACCTTCCGCGACAACCGCGTCACGCGCGTGTGCTCTGCTCTCAAGCGGAAGCTCTCGGATGGCTCCACTTGTGTCTCCGGCGGAATAGCTTGCTCGTTTACATTCCGAGAGTTCATGACGACGGCCTCCCGCCGGTTCTGACAATCCTGACCTTCTTCTGGTGCTCACCACCAAGCCGCAGTTCGGCGGCAGCAAACAGCCGATCGACGATCAATACATTGCCGTCAGCGCGATAGTTGACGAGTTCGGTCTTGCCGTCTGGACCGATGACAAAGAGCGGAGGCATCTCGCCCTGCACGATGCCTTGCGGGAATTCGACATAGACCTTGCGGCCATCGTCATATGCGGCGAGCGGTCGCCAGGGAGGACTGTCCCCTTCGATGGCATAGCGGGAGATGCGCTGCGCCGGGTTCGGAAGAGCGGGTTTCAGAGCGACCGGACGCCATCGTTCCCGTGCGGTTTCAGGATAGTACCAGGCAACAGACGGCATGTATGGCCGTTCGCGGGATCGGAGTTCGATCAGGTAGGTGCGCCGGTCAGTGTTGACCACTAGGTTGGTTTCGATCGAAGCTCGGGTCGGCTTGACCAAGACATGGACGCGCCGTGTATCGCCGCTGCCGCTCTCGGTATCGCCCACGACCCAGCGTACAGTATCTCCGGCCGCGATCGGCCCTGATCCCGTCAACTGTTCTCCCTCCTCGAGCGCGATATCTGTGATCTGCCCCGGCGCGGCGTAAATCTGATAGAGCGCCCCGGGACTGTAGGCGTAGATTTGCGCAGCATTGAAATACCCCCGCTTGCGCGGTTCGACCCTGGCCGCATTGTTTGCCATCTCAACCCGGCTCACCGGTTCGGCCTCTTCCTTCCCGGCCGACTTGCCTCCGAGAGCCGGCTTCCAGAGCGGCGGAACGTGAAGCGGTCGCAATCTGTCGTCGAGAGCCACGGGCGTCGCCGGCAGCGGAGGAACTTCAGTGTCATAGCTGATCTCCGGCGGAATGTATGTCGCGCACCCACCGAGCACGGACGAGCAAAGCATAAGAGCGGACAGAAGTGCACGCTTCGCGCTCACGAACCCGGGCCAAGTCGAATTGAGCCTGTTTTGCTGAATGGAACATTTCGAATGAATGTCAGACGGCGTCTTGGTCACTGACCCAACTCCTTTGACCAGTTGATGGCGCGGACATAGACGCCAAGAGGATTCTTGCGTAGGCGCTCGGCTTCGCGCGGCGTCTCGATCACGATTGTAAGAATTGCAGTCCAGCGCTCGGTCGAGTTCAACGCCCCATTGTCGTAGATGCGCTGGGTCCATGCGACCCGAAAGCTTTCCGACGACGCACGAATGACGCTCGAGACCTCGACAGAGATTTGCGCCTTACCCAGCTTGGCAAAGGGGTCGTTGCTGCGCGCGTAGTCGTTGAGCGCAGCGGCGCCGCGATCAGTCGTAAAATCATAGGCCCGCAGCCAGTTTTGGCGCAGAACGATCCCGTCTGCCGGTAGGCCTCTGACATCCTCGATAAAGCGTGCCAGATGATAGGCGATCTGCGCATCAGTGGGCTGATATTCAATGTTGGCCGGCGCAATCCGCTGAGCCTGACCGAGATGATCGACTTCGACCACCCACGGCGTGATCGAGCCCTGACTCGATTGCCAGACAAGGCCACCTGCGAGACCGGCTGACAGCGTCAGGCAGCCAAAAGCCATCAGGCGCCAGCTCTTGGCTTGCACGCGCGCTGATCCAATGCGTTCGTCCCAAACCTGCGCGGCCTTTTGATAAGGCGTAATCGGCTCGGGCATGCGCCCGTAGTGAACTGATGGCCGTTTGAACATCGATGGTTGCCCCTGATATCAAGTGATCGGTTTCAAGTCGTGCGATGGAATGGTTTGAGGCGCTGTGTGTGCGGCGGAGATGCAGGGTGCGTCTCAACGTTCTCCCTCGGACAAATCGACGGAGGAACCGCTACCACCATGATCGCCCGAGCGGACGGCGTGGCCAGCGGCCGAGGCACCATGCCGGATGGTCTGAGCACGCTTCATGCGGCGAGCCCAATCAGGCTGCCCTTCAGCCGGCGCGCTCGCGCCCTGCTCGCCCGCTTGGCTACCTCCGAAGGCAGCCGCTGCTCGACGCAAAGGACTCGTCGCAGCCGAAGCGCCAGCCTCCGCGACGCCGGCAAGGCCGCCGCTTCGATAGGCGGCTGTTGCTCCGCTGATGACAGCGCCGCCACCGCGCGCGCCGCCTGCAATCGCACCACCAGCGAGACCGGCACCGCCAGCGGCAAGTCCCGCGCCAGCCGCAACAATGCCGCCAGCAGCAAGGCCTGTTCCAATCGTGGCTCCGGCGCCGAGTTGGGGGCCGCCCGACACCAGGCCGTTTGCGATACCCGGACCGAAGATACCGAGGCCCAGCAAGGAAAGCGCCGCGAGCACCAGCGTCATCGCGTTTTCGATGGTTGGCTGTACACCGCCGAAACCTGCGGTGAACTGCGAAAACAGGGTGGAGCCGATGCCGACGATGACGGCCAGGACCAGGATCTTAATGCCGGAAGATATGACGTTGCCCAGAACGCGCTCCGCCGCGAAGGTGGTCTTGCCAAACAAGCCAAAGGGAATGAGCACGAAGCCGGCCAGTGTCGTGAGCTTGAACTCGATCAGGGTGACGAAGAGCTGGATCGCCAAAATGAAGAAGGCGAGCAGCACCACGACCCACGCGAACAGGAGAACGACGATCTGGACGAAATTTTCGAAAAAGCTGATGTAGCCCATCAGGTTGGAGATCGAATCGAGGAGCGGTCGGCCGGCATCAAGTCCGACTTGAGCGATCTTTCCAGGTCTCAAGAAATCCGATGCGGAGAGGCTTGCGCCTGATGCTTTCAGGCCAAGACCGGCAAAGCTCTCGAAGACGATGCGCGCCAGACTGTTCCAGTTACCGATGAGGTAGGCGAAGACCCCTACGAAGAGCGTCTTCTTGACGAGACGCGCGGTGATGTCCTCATCAGTTCCCCAACTCCAGAACAACGCTGCGAGCGTAATGTCGATCGCACCAAGGGTCGTTGCGAGATATCCGACATCGCTCCCCAGCAGCCCAAAGCCGCTGTCGATGTAACGCGTGAACGTTTCCAGGAACTGGTCAATGATCCCCGTACCAGTCATGGCTTGCTTGCCTCAGGTGTCACCAGGTTCGGATATCCCTGCGGGATCCGGCTTGGATCCTTTGGAGCGAGCGCCACGCCGGCAGCGGAATCGTCGTGGCCAGGTAATGTGGCACCGTCTTTCTTGCCAAAAAAGCGACGGCGGTTTTCGGCCCAAACTTGCTTGCAGTGATGATAACCCGCGGCTTCCTCCGCAGTGACGCTGCGGCAGCGCGCGAGGTCAGAGCTGGTTGCTTCTGTCGTCTGCTCGGCCTTCGGTGGTGGAGCAGGACCGTCTCCGCCACGAAGCTGAATCGTGCAGGCAGCGACGGCCACTAGGCCGATTGTCGTAAGCAGCGATAGCGCCTTGAATGCCTTTAGCTCGGTCATCAGTGGAACATCTGCACGTTGAAGGATTGATAGCCCTCTCCTGGCGTCAGGAATCGCCTGAGTTGCTCTCGTCCTTGATCCTGAGCCGAGCCGCGCTGAGCCGCTTCGAGGCTCTGCGCCCTGCCCTGCGCCGTCACGACAGCGGTGAGGTCGGCGAGTTGCTGCGCGTTCAGCGCGAGAATCTGATTGCCAGCTTGGGTTGCCTGCAGAGCACCGCTTGCGCCTTGGCTAGACGCTACGAGCGCGGACGTCTGGATGCGATTGGTGTCGAGATTGCCAACGATGCCCGCCTGAACTCGCAGCGCGTCTTGCGTTGCGGCATAGGAATTCTGCCAACGTGTTTGGGCTTTGAAGATCAGCAACTGGTTCGACTGGCTGACTGTAGCTGGCGCATAGCTCGTCGAAAACGCGCGATCGATCTGCTGGACGTCATAGGCGATGCGCTGGGCCTGGGCCAGTAATTGCTGAGTCCGCTGGATCGAGGATTGCAGTTGCTGCAGCGACGAGTACGGCAGGTTTGCTAGGTTCTTCGCCTGATTGATCAGCATCTGCGCCTCGTTCTGCAACGAGGTGACCTGATTATTGATCTGCTGGAGCTCCCGCGCAGCTGTTAGGACGTTCTGCACGTAGTTGTTTGTGTTTCGGCATGGAATAAGGACCCCGTTTTCGGGGTGATCGGCATCCAATCGGGACCCCGGGATAAGGGTCCACAGTGGCTTCCATCGAGTCATGGAAGCCGAGGTTG
>NZ_JASAUS010000211.1:0-9541 GCF_029953005.1 Bradyrhizobium sp. Mp27
GTCGAGTAGAGGGTGCCGCCACGAATCTCGTGCCAGCCGATCTCGACCACTTCGTCGGTCGCTTCCTTCCCGGTCGTCTCGACGTCACAACAGCGGATGATCATTCGCGGTTCGCTTTCTGGCGCGCAAGTCGTGCGTCCATGACGAGTTGCTTGTCTTCGACGAGCTCGTAGAGCGCGTTGTAATTCCATTTCGTATCTCGGAAGACGCGACCGTCATCATGCTCGCTGGAAAGGTACGGAAGGATATCGGCCAAGATCTCCTTGTCCTGATCGGTCTCCAGCTTGTAGCGGTCGATCGCGTATCGGACGCGATAGAATCCCTCGGACCAGTCGCCGCGGGTGTCCTCCATCGCGAGGGCAAGATCGAGCCGCTTGTCGCGGCCGCGCAATTCCTTCAGGACATCGCTCCACTCGGCGTCATCCTTCAGGCCGTAGCGCAGGATGATCTTGGCAAACTCGATGTTCTCGAGCCGCTCGGATCGCCGGCGCTGCTCCACCGCCTCAGCCTCTTCGCGGGCGATGTCATCAGCGCGTGCCGCCTCAGAAGCGAAGGCGTCGTATTTCACCTTCAGCCCGTTGTAAGTCACTGTTGCAGATGCGAAGCCGTCGTCGATCGGGACCGACCGCTTGATGTCCCCGATGTAGCCGGCCTCGTTGGTGATCGTGCGTCGAAAACTACGAGGGTTCTTCGTCTGGAAGGACTTCGGCATGCCGACCTTCGACATGAAGATCTCGATATCGGCCCGAACCAGCTTGTTGTTCTCGATCGCCGCGGCGTTGCGCTCGTGCGCCTCGACGTCCTTCTTACGCGCGGCTTCCAGTGCTTCGGTGGCATGAGCCGCGACGCGCTTTGGCGTCGGCTCACCGAAGCGAATATAGCTGGCGTATGACTGCGGGCTCGCCATGCAGCCGCTGACGGCACCACACTGCTCGACCGGCATGATCTTTCGATCCGTCATGACTGCGCCGGCTCCTGCATGAGCTCTTCCATGATGTAAACCATGGCAGCCAAGACGCTCCGAAACTTCAGCGTTTCGCGCGGGTGAGGTCGGTGCGGATCCCAGCGCTCGTCGAAGACGACGACGTTGCCCGGCTCACCGCGGATACGGAAGGCCCGTTCGCGGTCACGGTCGGTCGCGCTCGTTGATCCCTCGGGGTGAGCAGCCTGCCATGCCGATGCCTTGCCGGGGCACATTTGCGCAAAGACGTCCCAATGACCGTGGTTGCGGTTGCCAACCGAGAAGCCGAGCGGAAAGAACGGCTGTGCGGCATCAAAGAAGTGCTTCTCGGCAGTCGCTTCGCGGGCACGCATCTCGGCAAAGTTGAATTTCTCGTCCAGAGTGAAATCGCTCATGCTGCGTTCCATTGTCCGCGGCTGACCCTGACGCCGGCGCCTTCCTGGAGCACCTGCCGGATCTTGGCCTGGTAGTTGGGGTTGCCGGCCGTCTTGGGATGGCCGGCGAAGGCCCGGTAGATATCGGCGAGCGCGACGGGGCCGCGCTGGCGCCGCAGCCAAGCGGCGATCGCCTCGCGCCAGGTCGGCGCCAGAGCCAGGGCAACGACGCTCCGCGGCAGCCGGAGAGGCACGAATTGGCCGCAGGCGGCGTCGAGGCCGGCGAGGGTATCGGCGGCGCGGACGCCATAGGCGCACAGCACGGATGGAGCGCCGGAGTTCGCCGGCTTGCCGTCGTCGCGCTGAACCGGAGTCCCGTCGGGCTTGAGGAAGTCGAGGCGGCCGCGCCAGAACAGCACGGCGCTGGCGTGATCCCAGACGTAGCGGAAGAACGTCGTCGTCTCGGTGCGGGCAAAAATCAGAGCGATGCCGCGGTCGTGCTCGGCCATCCTGGCCATGAACTGCCTCAGCAGAGCGCGGGAATACGGCGCGTTGCACCAGACGTTCCCAAACCACGGCAGCAGCAGACCGTTCTCCCGGACCGTGTAATGCTGCCGTGCGGTCGGCCATGGCTGGTCGATCGAGGCGCAGGGATCGAGGTCGAAGGACTGCCAGCCGCCGAGGAGCTCGAGCAGCCAGGGCGGCGTCAGCCAAACGTCTGTACGGACGCGGCGCGGAGTCTGGTGACCGCCGATGCCGGCGAAGAGGGGGGCTGTCATCCGATGCGGCCCTCCCGCAGCGGCTGAAGGCGCGCCGAGATGCTGTTGACCAATTCGACTCGAGACTTCTCCGGGACTTCCTTCACGTAAGCGGCGAGAACCGTCATGCAGGCAATGGCAATCTCCTTCGCGTCGCAGGCGGCATCATTCCCTTCGCCATAGTGTTGAATGATCGTCTGATTGAACTTGACCGCGAGCTCGATCATGGAAGCGCCGTCATCCGGAACTGCCATCCAGGGGTTCATGCAGCAGTCGGCTATATAGGCCGGGATGTCCGGCCTGTTCGGCGGACAACCGATCGAGACAATTCCTTCGCCCGAGTCATCGTCGACCATCAGCCACATGTCGACCTTGCCACCCGGCGCCGACGGGTTATCGATTGTCCGATGGAAGACAGGGCGCCAGTTGAGCCGGGCAAGCTTCGCGATCAGGCGACCGAACTTACGTTTCCTCATGGCGCCATCCTCAACTGCCAGACGGCACTGTCGGCGATGTAGACGATGCGGTCGCCCCAGCGAGCCAGCTTCATCGCGGTGTTGACGCCGGTATCGCGGACTTTGTTCACGTTGCCGTTGGTAGGCACGAACACCGTGAGCTCGAAGTCGGTGGTGATCGTCGCCGCGACGCCGCGCGGCAGGATCGCCATGTTGAGGTCGGGCCCGTCGGCCGGGCCGGTCCACGCCTGATAGGTTCGCATCGCCTTGTCGAAGGTGATCTCGATGCGCTGGTGCGTGCCATCGCGCCGGTCGAGGACAGTGAAGGCAGCGAAGCGGCCGCATGCCTTGCCCGATACCACGGCGAAGCCGTCGAGCTCGGGCGTCCGGACGATCGACATGCCGGCGGTGTGCGGCAGGATGACGAAGGCATTCCCCAGCACATCCTGGACCGCGACGTCGTCCAGCCAGGTGATAGCCCTTTCCATCACCACCCAATGCCGGCCCGGCGTCAGCATCGGCCGGCCGAGATCGTGGAGATCGAGCTCGACTATGCTCTGGTGGGTCACGCCAAACAGCGTTTCGCCGGCGCGGAAGATTCTGCGCAGCGCCAGCGGCACATTGATCCGGAAGATGTTGCCATCGCCGGCGAAATGCTCGACGCGGATCTCGACGCCGTCGTCGGATGCGACGAGCCACCCGTTCCCGACCCGAACGACCTCGACATCGCCGGGCATCGGAACCCCGATCTCTCGACCAGTTGCCAGGTCGACGAGATCTCCGGAGGCGAGAAGGGCGGCACCATTTGCCCAGATGCGGACGACGGGATCGCCGGCGCGCGCGAAGAGCCTCTCGAAGATCAGCGCGCCGGCGGTCGCCGTGGTGACCGCGCGCATGATCTGCGCCGTCTTTGCCGGTTTGCCCTTCGCCGTAGGCGCCGGCGGTGTGTTGCGCTTGCCGACCTGGAATGTGGTCTGGAACCAGTCGAGGAGGGGGCCTGGGATGCAGGCAAAGTCGCGGACCGACAGCGGAAGCTTCGCTCGCTTGTCGAAGACCGAGGCGCCATCCTTCATCCGTTGAACGAGGTCGCCCGGCTTGTAGCCCTCGATGCGACCCTTGAAGGGGTGGATGCCGGTGAAGATCTGGAAAGCCACGATGCCCCAGGCAAACCAATCTGTCGCCTCGGTGAATTGCTGCGCGCTCCAGTCCCGGATGGACGGCATGATGACCGTCGCCGGCCAGCGCCCGATCGCCCAGGAGTCGACGTCAATCACGGCGGCCGTCGGCGCGGAGCCGCGGTTGATCATCGCCAGCCAATTGAGCTCGTTGGCGTCAACCAACAGCGCTTTCTTGCTGTGGGCGTATTGCACAATCTCGAACATGGACTGGGAGAGGGCGATGGCGTCGGCGTCGCCGAAGCCGGTTCGGCGCGGAAGTCAGAGACGAACACCCGCGACATCGGCTCGCCGCCGGCGATGAACGGCATGTAGAAGCCGATCGGCTTCTTTCCGGCGTCCAGCACCAGGCCCTGCGGCGCCACGATTCCGGAATGCTTGAGCCCGGCGAGAAGCTTGATCTTCTCCGCGACGCCGTCCCGCGCCATCTTTGCGGTGTCGGTGTAGAGCTTTACGCCTGTTTGGCCGGTCCGGTATATCGCGCCCTCACCACCCGACGCGACGTAATCGGCCTCGCGCAGCGTGACCACACCGCGTCCCTCGAGGGTGACCTCAAATGAGCCCCTGCGCGCCATCATGCCGCCTCGTGATCGATGTGGATGCAGGCCATCGCGATGTCGTCGATTGGGCCTTTGCCGTGCGCCTGGCAGTCCTTGAGGAAGCGGAGCATGCGGCGCTTCACGAACGCGCCCCCGGTCGACTTGAAGGACATCAGCGCCGTGACGACGTCGCGCCAGTCCATGCCGTCAACCTGGGTGACGCCGTCCGAGAAGACAGCGATGTGGCTATACCCTCGGACATCATGGTCGATGCAACTGCCGACGATGCCGTCTTCCACCGTCAGCGGAATGACAAGTTCCACTGGATCTCCACCGGGTGAGAATACGTGTTGGGAATAGGCTTGAGCCGTCTTTCCGCCGTGTGCCGCGATGAACTGCTGGTAATCGTCGGCGCGTTCATAGGCACGGTAGACCGGCATGTTGCCTGCCCACTCGATGCGGTTCATGACCAAGCGACCGTCGCGGGTGACGGCCGCAGCAACACCATCGCCGACGATTCTCGACATAGCCTTGTCGCCCCAGATCGCGACATAGAGGCTAGTCGCAAGCATGTCCTCCGGTTCGAGATAGAGCGCCATCATAGCTCGTTGATCTCGCTGGTGACTCCGAAGGTCGATGGATCGCTCGTCAAGAAACGGGTTTTCGAGGAGGGAGATCATCGTCGAGTGCGCGACGACACGAGCGCCAACGTCCGTCCGTCCTCCGCTCGAACAGCCATCGGAGACGACCGCGCCGGCAAAAGTTGGATAAGTTTTGGAGATGGCATAGTCTTGGCACGGCAAGCCGCCGCGGAGATGCTGCGATCCGATATGGAAGGCGTGGTCGGCTGTGAATCGCATTTGGGGTCTCCGCGGCGGGTTTGGTTCAGATGGTGGCGGCGATCGACTGGCTCGGACCGCCGGTGCCCAGCGCCTGCGACGTGCTCGAGACCGACTGCGACACGAATGCCGCCAGCTTCGCGAGCTTGCCCTTGGTGACGTCGCCGGCGTCGATGAACTGGGTGATGCCGGCTTCCCGTCGGAAGCGGTCCAGAGCCGCGGCGCAATGCGCGGCGTTGATCCCGATCAGCACGCTGACGTGGCTCTCGAGGAATTCCTCCTTCTTGGCGCGATCGATTTCGGCCCTGATCATCGCCGGCGATGCAGCGCCGCCGGTATCTTCGCCATCGGTGATGGTGAAGCTGATGCCGTTCGCGTTGAACTCCTGGTCAAACAGCATCCTGGCGTAGGAGAAGGTCGCACCGACGCCGACATAGCAGGCGTCGAACAGCGGCGTGCCGCCGCCAGCGTGCAGTTGGTCGTAAGCGCCGTGGTCGATACTGGCGAGCGGTATGAAGCCGTGAACCTCGTTGATGCCGCCGGGATACGAGGTGCTGAAGGCGGCGACGCGAACGAGCAGGTTATCCGAGCGCGGCGACTTCGCGCAGGCGCCGACCGACTCCTTGATCATCGCGATCAGGTCAGCGAGGAACGGAGAGACCGAACCGCTCATGTCGACCTCGATGTCGACGAGTGTGTACTCGGTGGCGCCGAGCCCTTCGATGCGGGCGCCGGTGAACGAGAAGTTGTTGCCAAGGGCGTGGGTCTCGACATCGGCGGATTGGTCCAAACGAGGCATGGTGTCTCCTTTTCTGAAGCGGTGGGGTGTCAGCGCAGAAAGTCGTCGGCCGTGGTCAGCACCAGGCCGCGCGCTTCCATGTCCTTGAGGAACTGGCCGGCGATCGCGGGAAAGTCCGGGCTGCCGGGTGTCGGCGGTACCGGCGACATGCAGTCCGTCAGGATGTGGATCTTCTTCAGGTGCGCGTCGCCGATGTTGTCGACGATCTGTCGGATCGTGGTGGCGACGCAGTGCGAGGATGCCTCGCCGGCGATCCCGATAACGTCCGCCTCCTGGAGCACACTGAGGAAGCCGCCGTTCAACTGGGTGGACGGGTCGGCAGGATCCGGCACCTCCGCCATCAACGCCCCGTAGTGCTCTGTGAAAGTGTTGGTGCCCTTTGTGACGAAGTCGATGGTCGCGAAGTTTTCGCGCTCCCAGTCGGCGAGAGGGACGCGGAGCTCGTCGACAACGTTGTGACCCCAGCTGCCGATCAGGCAATGCTCCGGCCAGATCATCAGCACGAACTTGCCGGCGGCCTCGAGCGCGGCGGTGTAGTCGAGCATCCGCTGGCGGAAGGACTCATTGCGGGGAGCCCACATGCCGGACTTGATGTCGGCGTTGCTGATCATGGTGAACGGCGCCGGGCGCTTGCCGTCCTGGCCGCGCCAGAAGCCGGGGTGCGCGACGTCGACGACGCGGTGAGAATCGAGGGTGACGTGGATATCGTTGAGCCGGCGGCCGACGCGCTTCAGCATGCTGGCGACCCGCCGCATGTCGTCGAGCGCGCCAGGCACGGGCAGGGTGGACCGGTAAAGGGTGCCGTCCGGCATGGTGGCGCCAACCCAGCCGCTGCCGTCGTGCTTGATATCCATGAAGTCGTTCTGGGGATCGATGATGACGAGATCGGCCTTGATGGTCTTGCGCATGGTGAAGCCTCCTGTTGTTGGTGGTGTCGACTAATCGAAGTCGTAGTCGTCGTCGTCCGGGGGATCGTCGAGAGTGTCTTCGTGCTCCGCCATTTCGGCTGCGAGTTCTTCGTTCTGTTTCTTCACGCAGGCGCCACAGACGCGATAGATCCGGCCCGACATGCCTTCTTCGAAGTCGCGGCGATCGCGGAGATCGTCGGCGGGGTTCTTGCACCACTCGCAGGTGCCCTTGCGATGCTCGGCGGCCTCCGGCGAGTTTTTCCACGCGATGTGTTGATCCAGGCATTCCTGGCACATGTCGTTCATCTCGCTGCCCATGGAGTCCGTCTCTCCCTGGATGCGCGCGATAGCAGGCCGATCGCCGTGCTGGTCGCACATCTGGCCCTTCGGGACGGAGTGTCTGGCACCAGGCAGGGTCGAGATCGGACCGGTGACGTCAGCCATTGGCGTCTCCCCGGATGGCCGCGATGGTATCCTTCGCCGCGCCGGCGACCGCGCGCGCCAACTGCTCCTTATCGGCTCGGCCGGCGAGATTGAGGACTTCGACCAAGCCGTCATGAGCTTCGCGAGCGAGCTCGGTCACGACTTCCGCTTGGCGACCGGCTCTCAGGATCTCGGAGAGGTAACCGCTGGGGTCGTTCTCCCGGAGCAAGCGCGCCACTTCCTCTGCGTTACGCGAGGCGATTTGAGCGGCCGCCTCGAAGTGCGCTATCTTCCGGTGCGCTGCCATCACGGCCTTGACGATCTCGGCCTCTTTCGGGGTCATCATGCTCATGCTGCCTGCTCCCGCTGTTGCTTCCGGGCGTCGTGCCACTTCCTCACCATCGGATAGGTGATCCCGCGCAGTGCCTCGGTGGCCTGCCGGCATTGCTCCACGGTGAACCTCCCGGTGTGGCAGTGCTCGCGAGCGAGCCCCATCTTCTCCGCCAAGAAGCCGTAGAGCCGGCCCCGCGCCGCCTTGCGGATCTTGCTGGCCGACCTCGGGCCATCGACGTTGGCGTAGCCGCCGGTCTTGTCCGCGTTCTTCCAGAGAGGATCGAAGACCTGGTCATGGAATTGCGACCGCGCTTTCCTTGTCGCGGCGTCGGCCGGCACGCCGAGGCTTTTGGTCGTGTTCGGATGGCAGCCGCAGTAAGACTTGCAGCGGTCGCAGATGTAGATGGGCTTCGTCCGGAGATCCGGCCGGCGCGGATAGATCTCGGCGCCGTTGGTGAGCCGAGCCGGGACCGCGCAGCAAAGCGGAGGAGTTTCCTTCATAGTTTCCCCATCATCGCTAGGATGCCAACAACGATCAGGGCTACGAGAATGAAGGCGGCGACGAACACCCAGAACCAGATGAAGAGCATAACAGGCCATGCGAACAGCCAAACCAGTGTCCATGCCGACGACCAGTCAAAGTGCGCGCCCACAAAGAAGACGTGACAGAGCGCGCCAATGCCCAGATAGATCGCAATGCGGAAGAGTCCGATCATGCTGCCTGCGCCTCCGGAGCGTCGATGTTGGCGTTGACGACGCGAAAGCCCAGCGCGACGACCTCGGGATTTGCATCCCAGGACTCCTCGCCGTGAAGATGCTTCCAGAGCTCGCCGAAAGCCTCCTTCCCGATCCAACCCTCGTTCTCACGGAACGGATGGCAGAAGATGCGGCCGTCGGGATCGCGCTCGCCGTATGGGATCAGGCCCTCGTAGAAACAGTCGTCATCGCTGATTGATTGTAGCCGCTCGATCTTGGTCTCCTTGACCAGCAGCGTGATGCGAGATCCCCAGCGCGGCAGGTGCATGGAAGCGCGCCGGCGCCCGGCCCAGTCCGGGAAGGTGCCGGGCTTGGACGATGGGTAATTCAGATCTGGAGTCCAGCCTCCGTCTGCATTCCCCATCGAGCCGCCAGCGGTGAAAATGATGGTGCATTTCCGCTCCGGTAATTCGGTCGGCTTCTTGGTTTCATGGGTCTTGCCAACACGCCATTCCTCGCGCACCCACAGGCGATCGCCAGGCTTCACCTTCTGCCACGGCGTCGGCGGCCACCCGATCCGGTGATCCAGGTCATCGCGGCCGCTGACTTTCCAGCCGCGGCGCCGCAGCTTGGGAGCCTGAGCGTCCTGATCATCCTCAGGGTCATAAAAACTGACCGGATCTTTCCACGCCAGCCGTCGCGTCATCAGCTTGCGCCCGGCCAGCAGAGCCAGGACCATCGCGGTTGAGAACATGATCGGGATATCGGTCATCGTTGCCACCGCGAGATGTGCCACGGCGCCGGCGGCGGATCGCCAGCCACGCGCTGTAAGACGAAGGCGGCGCAACAAGCCGCGGCTGTAATGATGAGGGCGGCGAGGAGTCGCATCAGTGTGCGCCCCCATTCTCGCTCTTGAATTTCTGAAGAAGCGCCCATGCCTCCGCTATAAACAAACACCCTCGCTCGAACGAGAAGGCGCCCGTTGCGAAGATCTCGCCATCTGCGTTGTATAGTCGGAACTGAAGATTGCCGTGCTCGCAAATTCCAATGCCCATGGAATCTGCAGCCTGCGGCGAATTCTGATCAGTCATGAGCCGCCTCCGAACACGGCTTCGCAGACGGCGCGGCACTTCTCGATGTCGAACCGGTCGTCGGTCCGGACTCCGCTCTCCATGTCGATCCAGTAGCGACCGGTGGTCTGCTCGAGCACCGACATGACGCCGTGGATGTTCTCGGGCGAGATGCCGCCGGCATAGCCGACGAGCCTGTCGCCGCCGGGGT
>NZ_JASAUS010000212.1:0-9445 GCF_029953005.1 Bradyrhizobium sp. Mp27
TAAACGTCCTGCCTGACCGGCTACTGCTGTTCAGCGGCGCTGACGGCGATCATCAGGTGGGGGAGTTTCAAGTGACCATACCCGGGGGATTTTGACCGACCCACGGGGTGAGTTCATCAGACGAGCCAGGCCCGCATAGCAAGGCGCCAGAGCCTCGGCCCTCGCGCGTGGAGGAGGCTCGACGCATCATCGAGGAATATGCGGACAACCTACGCGAGATAATAAGGAAGCTCCGCCGGCGTCTTAATTGACTTGCACCTTGACGCGTGCGCCTCGGCCGGAGTCTGATCGGCGCCCATGGGGCAACACCAGCACGACATCGACGAGCTCTCGCGCATGGAGCGCATCTGCCTGGATCTGGCGGGTGAAAGCGCCCTGCCCTTGGAGCGCGTCGGCTTGCTGGAGATGGCGGCCAATTATCGGGCTGCGGCGGACAGCCGCGCCCTACGACAGACTTCCCATGCTCTTCCCAAGGCGAATTTCTGGGAAGGTCGGACCGCTCTTTTCTGCCGTAAGTGCTTGAAAAGACTGGTCGGGGCAGCTGGATTCGAACCAACGACCTGCAGTACCCAAAACTGCCGCGCTACCAGGCTGCGCTATACCCCGAATGTCCGGCGAGCCCCGTCGATACACGCTTCCCAAAGCGCCATCAAGCTTTCAAGCCGCCAGCAAGGCGGCAATAACCCCGCCGGGTCGCCCTACTTGGTGCCGAACAGCGGGTGGCCGACGCGGTCGCCGGGACGGATGCCGTATTTCTGCGCCGTTCCCGCCACCACCTCCAGCACGGCCCGCGCGGGTCCCTGGGACGAGATGATCTTGGTCGACAGCGGTTCGGTGTTCTCGGCGATGCGCAGGATGCGGCCGTCGGCGCGGATGAAGATCATGTCGAGCGAGACGTAGGTGTTCTTCATCCACATCGACACTTCCTGCTCGGGTTTGAAGTCGAACAGCATGCCTTTGCCGTCGGCCAGTTCCTTGCGGTACATCAGACCGGTCTGCTTCTCCTCCTCGGTCGTCGCCATTTCCACCGAGAACACCTGCACGCCGTTCTTGGTGACGATCTCGAGCGGCTGGAAGCTGGCGGCGCGCACGGGCGCGCCCGCGACGGCACAGCCGACGACGAGGATGGCGGCCAGCCAGCCCCTTGCAATGGACCAGACGGCCTTTCGGTCAAAATTCATGGGACGGTACTCGAGGGGGCGTGGGACTGGACCAGTCCTTACGCGGCGATCGTGACAAAAGCCAGAGGCGCGCCGGACGGCCTGCGCGCCTCTTGTCACGATTGCGGGAGTTGGTGATCGCCGCTAGTGCGACTGCAATCCCGGCGATCCCGTCTCGGGATGGATCTCGGCCGCCATCATGCCCTTGGAGCCGGGCCCGAAACGGACCAGGACGTATTGGCCGGGCCTCAGCTCGGTCATGCCGAAGCGACGCAGCGTCTCCATGTGCACGAAGATGTCGGGCGTGCCCTCGCCGCAAGTCAGGAAGCCGAAGCCGCGCAGGCGGTTGAACCATTTGACCTGGGCCCGCTCCAGTCCGCTGGTCGCGGTGACCGTGACGTGGGTCCGCGGCGGCAGCATCTGCGCCGGATGGATCGCGGTCGACTCGTCCATCGAGACCACCCGGAAGGCTTGGTAGCCCTTCGCCCGCTGGATGCACTCGACGACGATGCGGGCGCCCTCATAGGCGGTCTGGAAGCCGTCGCGTCTGAGCACGGTGACGTGCAGCAGCACGTCCGGCCAGCCATTGTCGGGAACGATGAAGCCGTAGCCCTTTGAAGCGTCGAACCATTTGATGACGCCGTGAACCTCGACGAGGTTGGCACTGCCTTCACCAAGTCCGCTGAACGGGCTTAGCGCGTTATCGCGACCGCCGCCGTGCTCGCCCACAGCGGGGACTCCGATCTTCTTGGACTCAAATCCGTCCGACGACCCCATAACCCCGGACCCCACACTGCCCATTGCAACCCGCCTCAGCGGCGGCGTCGAATCACGCGTCTTAAGAGAATGTTCTCAATTCGACGCGACGCGAATCTTCCGACTCAAAAGATAACACTCCCGGTTGCGAGGCATAGATAAAAAAGAGATTCGCCGGAACCTATGAACAGCTTGCACAGCCGCGAATCAAACTGCTGCCTCAATTTGCGACAAAGGGCCCGAGGGTCTCGCCGATGTCGTGGCGGATAACGAGGTCGGCGATGTCGTCCTGATCGGTCGGCTCGCGATTGATGATCACCAGACGTGCATCGGCGTTCTTCGCCATCATCGGAAAACCCGCCGCTGGCCACACCACGAGCGAGGAGCCGATCGCGATGAAGAGGTCGCAGGCTTGCGACAGCGCGGTCGCGCGCTGCATTTCGTCGTCGGGCATCATCTGGCCGAACGAGATCGTCGCGGTCTTCACCGGCTCATCGCACGCGGTGCAGTTGGGTGCGCCGCCATCTTCGTCGAAGCGGCGCTTCACCCCGTCGAGCGGATAGGCTTGCCCGCATCCGATGCAGCGCGCATAGGTGGTATTGCCGTGAAGCTCGATGACGTGCTCGGCGGCAAAGCCCGAAGCCTGGTGCAGATTGTCGATGTTCTGGGTGATGACGGCGGGAACCTTGCCGGCGCGGTAGAGCGAGGCGAGCGCGCGATGACCGCGGCCGGGCCTGGCCGCGGCAAAGACAGATTCCATCGCAAAGCGGCGGCGCCAGGATTCGTCGCGAGCTTCCTGGCTGGCGACGAATTCGTCGAACGGGATCGGACGGTTGCGCGTCCAAATTCCGCCCGGTGAGCGGAAATCGGGGATGCCGCATTCGGTGGAGATGCCCGCGCCGGTGAACGGCACGATGGTCCTCGACTCGGCGATCATGTCGCCGAGTCGTTCGACGCCGCTGCGAAGATCCGATGCAATCACTCGCGGCCTCCAGTGTTGGCCTTGCGCTGGCCGCACCATGCGCAAGCGACAAGATCGTTGACGCTGTTATCCACTGCCGCGTGAGAATCGCGCAAGCGCGGTCGGCAATTTTTTCCGACCTTCGCTTATCACAATCCTGCAATGCCTCCTCCCCATTGACGCCCCAATCAGAAGCGCCAATGCATGTGTTAACGCGACTCAACGTGATTGCGGCGGCAGTGCGTGAGTTCGGCCGTGCACACATATTGGAGTGCACAGATACTGACGTGTAGAGGGGATTTGACATGACCGAAGACGAACAACGCAAAATCCGCGAACGCGAAGAGATCGCCGCCCGTGTCGCCGCCTTCCGTGCCACCCAGGAAAAATTCCAGCGCGAGCGCGAAGAGTATTTCGTGTCGACGCTCGACAATGCGCGCAAGGTGGAGCGGCCCTCGCTCTGGCCATAAAGGCACCTCCGATCGCCACGCATGAAAAAAGCCCGGAGCATCGCTCCGGGCTTTTCACTTGGTCAGCCGTTACCAGTGGCGGTAGTAGTAGTGGCGCCGGGGGTAGTACGGCCCATCGCCGTAATAGGCATACGGGCCGGGGCTGTAATAGGCGGGCCCGCCATAATAGCCGTACGGATGCGACGCGGCGATCGCGCCCGCGGTGATCGCGCCGGCGGCGAGGCCGAATGCGAGGCCCGGGCCAATGCCGCGACCACGCGCCTCTGCAGGCGCAGGCGCCGCGACCGCGGTCACGCCGACGGCCGCAACGGTGGCCAGAACTGCCAGTGTCTTCTTCATGACTCTCCTCCTTCGCGTCTCGTGGGGACAACGTCGCCGGCCCGCGATGGTTGCGCGCAGGAGTGGAACCCGGGCGGCAGAAAAATATCGGCACGAGCGGAACGAAAGCCGGTTCGGGCGAATTGCATCTGCGAGTGCGGAAGCCTCCGCTATCCGGTTGAGGCAACAGCACGATGCCCCGTCAGCATCTCCGCGATGCTGGCGGGGTTTTTGGTTTCACGGAAGGCAGCAGACATCAATGGCTGCCAACGGGACGGGTTCCGAGGAGGACACATTGCCGCTTTCCGCTTTGCTGGGGCGCATCCGCAGGCTCGTTCCCAAATCGCGCGACCAGCATTACGACGAGATCGTCCGCAACTTCGGTGTCGGCGCGCTGCGCCCGCCGCCGACGCCGATGAGCGACGGCGAGCTGGCGCGGGCCATCGTCGAGTTCCTCAAGGAGCAGCCCTCGAGCGCGTCCGTGGCGACCCTCGGCCGGCGGCTGGACCCCTCCTCTCCACTGTAAGCGGGTTTGTTTCTGGCGAGCGTGGAACAAAGATTTCCCGCGCACGTTGAGTCCTCTTCACGCAAGAAGGGACCCGACATGCCCGCGTGGCTTGAAGTTCTGCTCAACCTGTCCGGCTATGCCGGCTTCGTCGCGCTTGCGCGCCGCGGCACCGCGTGCCCGGGCCATTCCGCCGACGACCGCACCTATGGTGACGAGCGCTAATTGGTGTGGGGCGCCTGGCCTGCCGTGCGGACCAGCCGGTCGGCCTTGACCGCGACGCGCGTGTCCTCGAACTGCGGCCGCAGCGAGAAGCTGATCACCACGAAGGCGAGGCAGAACAGCGAGCCGACGACGGCGACGCGCCGGTAGGTCTGGCGGTCGCCCTGATAAAAGGATGGTTCTGAAAAAGGTGTCATGCAAACTTGCTTCTTGGCAAAGTCGTTTCTTGTCCTTGCCAAGACACCTATCCCAAGCAGCCGCGAGCGCAACGCGATTGGGGTTTTAACCTAACCGAATAGGGTTATCGGCTTTCCCGCAAATTTTCGTTAGGAGTTTGCGCAAGGCTTGAGACATCTGCCCTTGAGATCCCGGCGCGCCGCTTCAAACCGCCTCCGCACCAGAACTCCTGAACGGGTACGGCTTTGTTCCAGCTTCGCCTGCATTTCGTTCTCGGAGAACGAATCGGAATCGAAGAAATCGGCGCGGAGCAACTCTTAACAAGTGGTGCGGATCGTCGCGAAAGCGAACGCGCGATCGCAGCGAAAGCCCGATCACGCCGTATCTTCGGACTTCAGTGGCGGCGGCACCTGCGGCACCGAGGGCCTGCCTTGGCGCAGCCGCTTGTGCCTGTCGGACCAGAACACTTTGACGATCTCGGCGAGAAACCAGCACGCATCCATGTCGCTCTCCCTCGCCTCATTCCGTAGCGAGAAGACGAGCGCGGGACCGTGCGAAGCATCACGCGCACGCGCGGCGACAAGGCCTGTCCCGCATCGACACAGAAGGCACGCCTTGTTCTGCATCCGACTCCATTTCGTTCGCAAAGAACGAATCGGAGTCGAGCAAATCAGCGCGGCGCGACTCCTAACGATCGATGAAGGCGCGCGCCGTCACGGCTTCATCGGCAAGATTTTCAACGGCGGACGGGAGCGCACTTACTGGATCGCCGTCGTGGCCCGCCGGCGCGCCTCACGCCGCTCGCTTGGCGTTGGCCTTCTCGGAAAAACATTCGAGGATCTGGATGCGGAGCTCTTCGGCGGCCGGCCCCTCGACTTTCCTCAGCTGATTCCAGAGCCTGATCACTTCGCGCTGTTTCTCGACGGTCATGAGTCACCTCCAACGTGATGACCAACTAGAACAAAATGAGAACAAAAAGTCCAGCCCCTCGCGCGCGATTTCCACGCACATCGCCTCAAGCCTTGCTCGCGCTGCGCGGCCCCCTGAAAGCTGGGGATTTCCGCGCCCGGCCACGGGCAGCGCCGCCTGACGAACATGGTCCGTCGCCATGGCGGGTTGCTTTTTGGATTTTCAACCTTAAGTTCGAGGCGCTGGCGGTCAGGCGCTGAAATCCCAACGCCGCCGGCCAAGAGAGCCCCGTGCGCAAGCGCGGGGTTTTTCTTTTGGGAACGCGCCGCCGCCCTCCCCGTTAGCCATTCCGGAGCGAGGGACCGTGACCAGGAAATTTTACGCCGTCGAGGTGGTTCGTCAGATCGAGGAGACCGTGGAGATCATGGTCGAGGCCCCCGACGAGACCACAGCGCACGATGCGGCGCTTGCGCACCTCAAGGCGCGCGGCTCCGAATATCAGTGGCTCAATCCCAAATGCGAATTCATCGTCTGGCGCGAGCGCCAGATCGATCCGCCGGCGATCATCGATGTGTCGGTGCCGCCTGAGTAGCGGCCGGAACGAATGTCCCCGCCCCGCATTGTCAGGCTTGAATTCAGTGGTGCTGGCGGCTGTGCGACGCGGCCGTCCAGCTTTGAGAAGCCCCGGTCCCCAACGCCGGGGTTTTTCTTTGCGGCGCGTTCGAACAACAAGGCAGCGAACAACAAAGCAGCCACACGGGCGTTACACCGGGTGGCTGCTTTGACGACTGTCAGCTTCGCGCAAGATTCCGTCGCCGTCATCTCAACCGCCGAACGCCGGACAACGTTCCGGCGCGCGGCAAATTTTCGTGCGGCCGTTGTTGACCGTCAGACCGGCAAATTGTCGTTCAGCCCAGGCGGGACTTCGCTTTGCGCCGCCCGCTCGGCGAGAAGCAACTTTTCGGCCTCATACCAGAAGGTGTCCATCCTCCCCGCGGGCTCGCCGGCTTCCCGCCAGAGATGATAGGCGCGGTCCCGGATCTGTTCCTCGCTCAGACTGGCCATGTGACGTCTCCCTTTGGGAAGCAAAGCGTGACGATGCCCGAGAGTTCCTTGTCCGTGTCTGACACACCAGCCGGCGGTCGTTGCGGCGCTCCGAGAGAGGGAGCCGCCGCGACGACGTCGCGGGCCCCTTAGACGGAGTCCTTGGCCACCTTCAGCGGCGAGGCCTTCACCGATTTGCTCGCCGGCTTCGCCGCGAACTGCATCGGCTCCTTGGTGAAGGGGTTGACGCCCATGCGGGCTTCGGTCGCCGGCTTGTTCACGACCGACATCTTGACGAAGCCGGGAATGACGAACTCGCCGGACTCGTTGAGCTCCTTGTAGCCGACCGTCGCCATGTACTCGATGACCGACTTCACGTCGTTCTTCGACAGCTGCGTGCCCTCGGCAATTGCATCAATCAATTGAGTTTTCGTCATCTTCGCCATGTCTGAATTCCTTTTGTGCGGGTGAGCAGAGCCTGCTCAGGACGCGGCTGAACCACGCAAGTGTGATGCCGATTCACGCCGGAGGTCATGAAGTCACGGGGCTTAGAACCCATTGAGGCCCAAAACACAAGCATGGCTTCGGCTGGGGTTCCAGCCTTTCCCGCGAAAGTGTCGCAGCATGCTGCGGCGTTGGCTTTGAACCATTCCGCCGCTGGCGCGTCTAACTAATTGAAGTCCCCAAGCTTCACCCCCATCAGAGAGCCCCGCTTCCCCCAGGCGGGGCTTTCGCTTTTCGTGGCCTGGTGGAGCGCGCCGGCTGTTATATGGTCGGATGTTTCTCGTGAGGGGCTGATGAAGATTGCCATTGTTATCGCCGGCCTGATCGTCGTTGCGGTCGCCGCCCTGGTCGCCATCCAGCCGAAGTTTTTGAAGCCTGCGTCTCTGGCACAGGTCAAGAAGTCCGACATCTTCGGCTTTTCGCCCGGGATGACATTCGAGGAGACCAACAAGCTCGTCACGCAACGTCACTACCGATGCCGTCAGGGTCGAGGTTCGTACATCCTCGAATGCGAAATCAACGGCGCCAAAGTCACGGTCTATAATGACGACGTCGACGCCAGCCACCCCATCCGGCGCGTCCATGCCGCGTTGAACAATCCGGGGCCGCAGGACGCGGCCGTCAAATCGATCTCCGACCAGTTCAACGCTCAACCGACCAGGGACGCCCGCGAGGGATGGACGTGGATCGTCGGCCGTGGGCTCAGGCTGAGCTACGACGGCAGCGCCTTGAAGCTCGTGGACGAGGCCTGGGATAACAGGCTTCGCAACGACGAAGCCAAGCGCTAGGCGCGCTGCGCCGAAATGAGCGGACCGTCACCGCAACCCGGTTATCCCCAGCCAACGCGTCACCTCATCGTGAAACCTGCGGCCCTGCACGCCTTGTTGAGACTTCGGTAACCTAACCCATCCACTCTCCCCGCCAGTATCGTTGCGTTGGAGTAAACCCACAGTGCTGAATTTTGACGAGCTGCGTGAACTCGCGGCTGATGTTCGCGTGTTTGTTGACATCGCCGAGGACAAGGCTGAAGCGCTCAAGGCCGTCATCGCGGCCTACGACGTGGTGCTGGCGATCTTCCCCTCGCAGGAAGGCATGGGCCTCCACGTCATCAAGGGCAAAGAGATCCTGGACAGAATCGCCAACTCGCGGACCCACGCGATCTACAGCCACACGGCGATTGCGGTTCCCGACCTCGAGCACGCACAGATGCTCAAATATCTGACGGCGCCTGTCGAACGGCGGATCGCTGCGTAGTTGCCGACGGCAAGCGCATCCTCACCATGACCGGCGGATAGGAACGGTCGGCTCTCCCGCACATTGACCCATCTCCAGATGAGGAGATGGCAATGAGCGTTGAAGGTAAAGCCAAGGAAGCCGCCGGCTACGTCAAGGAAGAGCTGTACGAGCACGGCAAGTCGCCCGAGAGCCAGAAGAAGGCTCAGGAGGGTCGCGACCTCAGGAACGAAGGCCGCGTCGAAGACGGCAAGCCACCGAAGACGACGAAGCCCGGCACCGGTCACTAGACCGACTTTTGAGAACCGCCCCTGGCTCGTGTCAGGGGCGGCTTTTCATGTGCGCCCCTGCCCCGGACGCAGCGCTCCCGGCGATGCGAAGCATGGTCCAACAACGACGAACGCGCTGCGGCTACGTCCCATCTCGCATGTCCCTGGTCGCGAAGTGACATCCAAACGCCACCAGGACCAGAGCAAACGTCGAGCCGAGCAGAATTCGTAGAGTCGATCCCGTCTCCTGGCTCACGTACCGGACATCGTGCCGGTGCGCGTAGCGTTCAGGATGCGCGGCATCAGGCTCTTGAGGCGAGCTCGTCAAAAGCACCAGCCACGCGACGGTCCCGCAAATCGCCGCAACCCTCGCAATCTTTCCGAGCCTTTGAAGCCAGCGCTTCATGCCGCCCTCATCATGGCGTGGATATCCGCTGCGCCTTTGTCCGGATCAGCCTTCATGGAGCTCCAGGCGGTCGCCGCGCGTCTCAAGTCTTCGGCCCGGCCAGCAGCCTGAGAGCGCTGATAACGCTGAGAACGGCGAAAGCACCGAGAGCGTAGGTGAGTGCATTCACGAGCCAGGAAATGGCAATCCCTGCGAAGCTGGAGCCTCCGACCGCTCCCCAGAACAAATACGCTGCGCTGATGCCGGGCCACTCCAGCGAAAGAAAAGCGAAGTCGGTCAGCGGCTCGATGGCGAGGAGCACCGACGAGATGAGCGCCCCGATGGCCAATGCGATGATGAGGTTTGCCTTCACGGAGAGCATCAAAACCCCAGCAGCCCGGCGAAAACAGGAATGAGGAAATAAGAGCTGGCCCCGGTTGTTTGGACAGCGCCCCGCTGGATTTAAGTGGATTCCTGCCGGGTTATGCTGAACGCGGGGCTTTACGGTTTTGTCGTTGCGTCGGGAGGGCGT